>NZ_WOFU01000002.1:678023-947490 GCF_016879755.1 Bacillus sp. B15-48 | reverse complement strand
TAGCGCCGGCCTAGCTCAATTGGTAGAGCAACTGACTTGTAATCAGTAGGTTGGGGGTTCAAGTCCTCTGGCCGGCACCATTTTAGACGAGCCATTAGCTCAGTTGGTAGAGCATCTGACTTTTAATCAGAGGGTCGAAGGTTCGAGTCCTTCATGGCTCACCATTTATATTTGCGGGTGTGGCGGAATTGGCAGACGCACTAGACTTAGGATCTAGCGCCGCGAGGCGTGGGGGTTCGACTCCCTTCACCCGCACCATATTGCGGAAGTAGTTCAGTGGTAGAATACAACCTTGCCAAGGTTGGGGTCGCGGGTTCGAATCCCGTCTTCCGCTCCATAAATATTGATAGTGCCGGGGTGGCGGAACTGGCAGACGCACAGGACTTAAAATCCTGCGGTAGGTGACTACCGTACCGGTTCGATTCCGGTTCTCGGCACCATTATCAATGCGCCCGTAGCTCAATTGGATAGAGCGTCTGACTACGGATCAGAAGGTTATGGGTTCGACTCCTTTCGGGCGCGCCATTTTTCATTTCGTTACTGTTATCAACCACTGTTTAAACGGGAAGTAGCTCAGCTTGGTAGAGCACTTGGTTTGGGACCAAGGGGTCGCAGGTTCGAATCCTGTCTTCCCGACCATTAGTTGTGGGGCCTTAGCTCAGCTGGGAGAGCGCCTGCCTTGCACGCAGGAGGTCAGCGGTTCGATCCCGCTAGGCTCCACCTTAAAAACCTTTGATAATTTGGCGGTGTAGCTCAGCTGGCTAGAGCATTCGGTTCATACCCGAAAGGTCGTGGGTTCGACTCCCTCCGCCGCTACCATTTATTAACTTTAGAACAAACATGGACCTTTAGCTCAGCTGGTTAGAGCAGACGGCTCATAACCGTCCGGTCGTAGGTTCGAGTCCTACAAGGTCCACCAAATATCATATATTCAAATGGAGGAATACCCAAGTCTGGCTGAAGGGATCGGTCTTGAAAACCGACAGGCGGGTTAAACCGCGCGGGGGTTCGAATCCCTCTTCCTCCGCCATTTAAATTATGATGTTAAATAATATTTATTATCGCGGGGTAGAGCAGTCCGGTAGCTCGTCGGGCTCATAACCCGGAGGTCGCAGGTTCAAATCCTGTCCCCGCAATTTGGTCCGGTAGTTCAGTTGGTTAGAATGCCTGCCTGTCACGCAGGAGGTCGCGGGTTCGAGTCCCGTCCGGACCGCCATTTTTAAATGGCTCAGTAGCTCAGTCGGTAGAGCAATGGACTGAAAATCCATGTGTCGGCGGTTCGATTCCGTCCTGAGCCACCATTATTTAAGTTATTGAAAAAGTGTTATATAAGTATACTCATGGCGGTTGTGGCGAAGTGGTTAACGCATCGGATTGTGGTTCCGACATTCGTGGGTTCGATTCCCATCAGTCGCCCCATTTTTCATTAAGCGGGTGTAGTTTACTGGTAAAACCTCAGCCTTCCAAGCTGATGTAGTGGGTTCGATTCCCATCACCCGCTCCAATAATGGGCCTATAGCTCAGCTGGTTAGAGCGCACGCCTGATAAGCGTGAGGTCGATGGTTCGAGTCCATTTAGGCCCACTTTTATATTTTTCCGCAGTAGCTCAGTGGTAGAGCATTCGGCTGTTAACCGAACGGTCGTAGGTTCGAATCCTACCTGCGGAGCCATATGGGGAAGTACTCAAGTGGCTGAAGAGGCGCCCCTGCTAAGGGTGTAGGTCGGGCAACCGGCGCGAGGGTTCAAATCCCTCCTTCTCCGCCATATAAATAAGGCCCCTTGGTCAAGCGGTTAAGACACCGCCCTTTCACGGCGGTAACACGGGTTCGAATCCCGTAGGGGTCATAAAAGAGTTGCAGATAATAAATCTGCAACTCTTTTTTTATTGTTAAGAAAGTATAAGTCAAATATATGGTTAAATCTAGTTAAAACAAAGTTTAATCTAATTTCTAAGATTATTTTTCTATTTTAATCCGAGTACTAGGTAAAAGTACAATTAATTTTGTATGTTTTTTTCAGCAAAGGTCATTTATGAAGAATTGCCGAAAAGATCCGTAGAATTTTTTAAGCGATAATGCTGGTAACGCGTTTTTTAATCCAAGTACTTGTATTAAAAACATCAGTTTTCGCTAATATATTGCTAGTACTCGTAATAAAAAGCTGTAAAAACAGAGGTTAATCCGAGTACTAGTAATAAAATGAGGTCAGAAAGCCAATATAATCCCTGTACTAGCAATAAAAAATGGCCCAAAATCGCTTTAATCCAAGTACTAGCAATAAACTAGCCTTAAAATCACGGTTAATCCAAGTACTAGCAATAAAAAACAATCCCCAAAATCGCTTTAATCCAAGTACTAGCAATAAACTAGCCTTATAACCACGGTTAATCCAAGTACTAGCAATAAACCTCAGCCTATTTATTAATAATCCACCTTTTTAATCCAAGTACGGGGAATAAAAATCTCATCATTTTTAACCAAACGAAGAACCCCTCAACAATCCACATCTTCAAAATTTACTTTTTAAACATAAAAATCGTATCCCGAGATAAATGACCAAAAATGAAAAATTGTCGTTAGAAAATATTACAAACTAATAGAATCCCACCATTACAAGCGTTAGGATGTACCTAGAATCGATTTTATAAGTGTTAGGATGTTTACACCCCTATACGAAAAAAGATGATCTCTACGTTGACGTTCGCAAAAATTGCTGCAATGTGGATACTGATTTTAATTTTATTTGCCAAAGGCTTTGAACAGTTAGGTAAAACTACAGAGATAACTTAATGAGTCTGTACACTTGCCTCTTCTGTAGTGATTTCATCCTGTTTCCTTTCATTCATTTTTTAAAAGATTTTCCTTAGGAGGAATTTATAAAACCTGTGCTTAAGGCATTGAAAGCGATACCAAGCTGAAATTGTCGAACGGAGGCGAACAATTTACAAAAAGTTTACAAGGTTTTTTCGTAAAAAGATAGAATATATCCAAAAGCTGAATAAAAAAGGCAGGTGAAGTAGGATGACCTTTCATCCAACAGAATATCAGCTGCATTTATTTCATGAAGGGACATATTTTAAGTGCTATGATCTGTTCGGAGCGCATATTATAAAAAATGATTCAAAAATCTATACTCGTTTTTGTGTATGGGCCCCCGCAGCTAAGACTGTAAGATTAGTTGGCGATTTTAATCAATGGGATGGCGAAGGTTTTGAGTTTACAAAGGTGAACAGTGAAGGCGTTTGGAATTTGTTTTTAGAAGGGGATTTATGCGGTGAATTATACAAATATGAAATAATATCTCCTTCAGATGATAAAAAGCTGAAATCGGATCCTTTTGCCTTTCATTCTGAAGTTAGACCGAATACTGCTTCGGTTGTTTATCCTCTAGATGGTTTTCAGTGGAATGACAAGCAATGGCTAAGGAAAAGAGAAAAGGACCATACATATTCTAAACCAATGGCAATTTACGAAGTTCACCTTGGTTCATGGAAACTTGCTTCAGATGGGTCGTTACTTACGTATAAGGAGTTAGCTGATGAGTTAATTCCATATATTCTTGAACATGGTTATACCCACATTGAAGTCTTGCCTCTGACTGAGCATCCTCTCGATGTTTCCTGGGGTTATCAGGGAACTGGTTATTATTCAGTTACTAGCCGATTCGGTAAACCTCATGACTTTATGTATTTTGTTGACCAATTTCATCAAAATGGGATAGGTGTCATATTAGATTGGGTTCCTGGTCATTTTTGTAAGGATGAACATGGGCTCTATCAATTTGATGGATCCTATCTATATGATTATCCCAATCTTAACGATCGGGAGAATTTTGTGTGGGGAACTGCCAATTTTGATTTAGGAAAAACTGAGGTTCAGAGCTTTCTTATTTCTAATGCGATGTTTTGGATTGAACATTTTCATATTGATGGTTTTCGTTTAGATGCTGTATCAAATATTATCTATTGGCCAAATTCAAATGAAGAAGTAAATGCTTATGGTATCGAATTTTTAAAGAAACTAAATAGTGCTGTTGCGACCCATTATCCTGGCGTATTAATGATTGCTGAGGATTCGACTGATTTTCCGAAAGTTACTTCATCCCCAGAAGAAGGGGGATTAGGGTTTACTTATAAATGGAATATGGGTTGGATGAACGACATGTTGAAGTATATGGAAAGTCAAGCTCATGAAAGAAGACACCATCATAACAAAGTAACTTTTTCATTATTATATGCTTTTTCAGAAGCGTTTGTTTTGCCTTTTTCTCACGATGAAGTCGTACATGGGAAGAAATCACTCTTAGATAAAATGCCAGGAGACTATTGGCAAAAGTTTGCTCAATTAAGGCTTCTATTAGGATATATGGCTGCCCATCCCGGAAAAATGCTTACCTTTATGGGCGCCGAGTTTGGACAGTTTGCTGAATGGAAAGATAAAGAACAATTGGATTGGCATTTACTAGATTACGAGATGCACGAAAAAATGAATGTGTTTGTGAAAGAAATGATGAAGTTTTATAAGCGTTCAAAACCTTTATATGAATTGGATCATTCTTATGAAGGTTTTGAATGGATCGATGCTGATAATGATCATCAATCGATCTTTTCCTTCTTACGAAAGGGGAAAAATGAAGATCATCATTTGATTATTGTATGCAATTTCACTCCTGAAACATATACCGGATATCGAATAGGTGTTCCAAAACTAAAAACGTATCGAGAAGTTTTCAACAGCGATAACCTATCCTATGGTGGCTCAGGGTTAGTAAATAAAAAGTCAATAAAAGCTGAGGAGATTGGCTTTCATGGACGTCCATTTTCTATTGAAATGAACATACCACCATTTGGTATTTCAATCTTGCGTCCTGTTAGGAAAAGAAAGGGGAAAGTAGTAGATGCAAAAGAAAAAAATTGTAGCGATGCTTCTAGCAGGGGGTCAGGGAAGTCGCTTGAACTCATTGACAAAAAACCTCGCTAAGCCCGCCGTTCCTTTTGGTGGGAAATACCGAATTATTGATTTTCCGTTAAGTAACTGTACAAATTCAGGTATCTACACTGTTGGTGTATTAACCCAATATCAACCTCTTATTCTCAATTCGTATATAGGAATTGGAAGTGCATGGGATTTAGATCGACGAGGGGATGGGGTTACAGTTTTGCCGCCTTATACTGCCTCAACAGAAATGAAGTGGTATACAGGAACTGCTAGTGCAATTTATCAGAACTTAAACTACTTATATCAGTATAACCCTGATTATGTCTTAATTTTATCAGGAGATCATATTTATAAAATGAACTACGAGTTGATGCTTGAACATCATATTAAAAAGGGAGCAGATGTAACGATTTCGGTAATTAAAGTTCCATGGGAAGAGGCAAATCGTTTTGGCATTTTAAATACAGATGAAGATTTGCGGGTTAACGAGTTTGATGAAAAGCCTAAAAATCCTAAGAGCAACTTAGCATCAATGGGTGTTTATATTTTTAATTGGAAGCAATTAGAGGAGTATTTATTGAAGGACAATAATAATCCAAATTCAAGTCATGATTTCGGCAAAGATATTCTTCCACAAATGCTAAGTGATGAGCGGAAACTGTATGCCTATCCATTTAGTGGTTATTGGAAGGATGTTGGTACCGTACAGAGCTTATGGGAGGCCAACATGGACTTGTTAGATGAGACAAGTGAACTTAATTTATTCGATCAGGATTGGCGAATTTATTCAGTCAATCCGAATCAACCACCACAATTTATTAGCAAAGATGCTGTGCTAACTGATTCATTTGTGAATGAAGGTTGTACGATTGAAGGCGCAGTTACGAAAACAGTCGTGTTTCAAGGGGTAACGATAAAGAAAAATTCGGTGGTAAAAGAATCAGTGATTATGCCTGATGCAACGATTGGAGAAAATTGTATCGTTGAAAAGGCGATTGTTTCATCAGGAATTACGGTGCCTGATGGGTCAGTTATTCGTCCGACTGTTGATGGGGAAATCCTGCTTGTTTCTGAAGAAACGTTGGAAGAAATGGTGTCAAATTAAAAAGGTGTTGGGGGAATTTGAATTGAAAAAACGTTTGCTTGGTGTCATTGATGCTACTACACTATTTGAAGGTTTGAGTGAATTAACTCCACATCGCTCTGTAGCAGCGATTCCTTTTGGGGGAAGGTATCGCTTAATCGATTTTATTCTTTCAAATATGGTTAATTGTGGTATCCAAAGTGTAGCGATCTTTCCTAAGTATCAGTATCGATCTTTAATGGATCATTTAGGTTCGGGGAAAAACTGGGAATTAGATCGAAAGCGAGATGGATTATTTTTCTTCCCTTCACCAGAATTAGAAAAACCAATGAATGGGATCGGATCGTTTGAACATATTGCCGCAAATATTGATTTTTTGAACAGGAGCACGCAAGAATATGTATTGGTTTCAAATGTGAATACCATTTTTAATATTGACTTCTATCCTCTACTAAACTGGCATATCGAAAGTGGCTGTGAGATAACCGAGGTTCGGAAGGACGGAGTACCACTTGAGATTTATTTATTGAAAAAGGATCTTTTACTAGAGTTAATTCATACTAGACATGACACAGGGTATTTAAACATCAGGGATGTTGCGATGGATATTAACAGCCCGTACCAACTTTGTGCTTATCATTATGAGGAATATGCAAAGAAAATATTTACAATTCAAGACTATTACTCTGCAAGTATGGATTTATTAAATCCAAAAATTTGGAAACAGTTATTCCATAAAGACCGTCCGATATTGACTAAAGTGAAAGATGAGCCGCCTACCATTTATTTAAAAACAGCGATTGTTCACAATTCAATGGTGGCAAATGGGGCAATTATCGAGGGCACTGTAGAAAATAGTATCATTGCCAGAGGAGTAAAAATTGCCAAAGGTGCAGTAATCAGAAACTGCATTATTATGCAGAAAACACAAATTGGTGAAGGGTGTGTACTAGAACACACGATTTTAGATAAAGATGTCCGCATTGATTCAGGGGTTACAATTATTGGGACAAAGGAAAAACCGGAAATTTTGAGAAAAGGTTCGATTGTAAAGGGAGCGTGGGTAAACTCGTGAATGTACTTTTTGCCGTGTCAGAATGTGTCCCGTTTATTAAATCTGGCGGACTAGCAGATGTAGCTGGATCATTGCCTAAAGAATTAAAGAAACTGGGGATGGATGTCAGGGTGATGCTGCCGAAATATCAGCTCATCCCTGATGACTTTAAAAACCAAATGGAAAAAATCGCTGAATTTGATGTTTCTGTCGGTTGGCGTAATCAATATTGTGGAGTAGAACAGTTGGAATTGGATGGTATCATTTATTATTTTATTGACAATGAATATTATTTCAAACGAAGCCAAATGTATGGTGATTTTGACGAGGGAGAACAATACTCTTATTTTAATCGGGCCATATTGGAAAGCATTAAAGAAATTGATTTTTATCCAGATATTATTCATTGCCATGATTGGCATACCGGGATGGTGCCATTTTTGCTTAATGAAAAATATCGTGATATCGAAGGCTATAAGTCGATTAGAACCGTATTTACGATTCATAATCTCCAATTCCAAGGGATTTTTCCAAAGGAGATTCTTGGAGATTTATTAGGGCTAGAGGATAAGTACTTTCATTCGAATCAGCTTGAGTTTAACGGGAATATCTCTTTCATGAAGGCGGCCCTTATTTCTGCCGATAAAATAACAACCGTTAGCCCAACGTATATGGAAGAAATTCAAACAGCCTACTTTGGAGAAAAACTAGACGGAGTGTTACGAAGCCGTCGCGATGATTTAGTGGGAATATTAAATGGAATCGATGATACCATATACAATCCAGAAAATGATTTAGATTTAGTAGCATGTTACGGTCCGAAAGACCATGAAGCGCGGATTTTGAACAAATTATCCATTCAAAGGCAGTTTGGTTTACCTCAGGATGAGGATATTCCGCTTATCGCGATGGTTACGAGATTAACAAAACAAAAGGGTCTAGAACTCGTTCGTGGCGTTTTTCAGGAAATCATGAATACAGGTGCGCAGTTAATCGTTTTAGGAACAGGGGAACGTGAATTTGAGTATTTCTTTAGTCATATGGCCGCTCAATATTTTGAACAGTGCAAGGTATATATCGGCTTTAACGAAGAAATAGCACATAGAATCTATGCTGGGGCAGATTTATTTTTAATGCCATCGAAATTTGAACCATGTGGTTTAAGCCAGTTAATTGCCCTCCGCTATGGAGCGATACCGATCGTTCGTGAAACAGGTGGATTAAATGATACGGTTCAATCATACAATGGGGGTGATTCAGAAGGAAATGGGTTTACCTTTACGAACTTTAATGCTCATGACATGCTTTATACAATCGAAAGAGCTCTAAGTTATTATGAGGACACAGAGCAATGGGAACGTCTTGTTGAAAAAGTCATGCAGATGGATTTTAGCTGGGCCCGGTCTGCCAAAATTTATCAGCAGCTATATACAGACCTGGTTTTAAGGAGTGATTTGCATGTTTACGAATATACAAGAGTTTAAAGAAACATTTTTAAAGAAATTGGAAATGACACATGGAACAAGTTTTGGAGAAAGTTCAAAACGTGAGCAATTTCAAACACTTGGACAGATGATTCGAGAATATGTTAGTTTGAATTGGATTAAAACGAATGAGCAATATCGGACATCTGGTAATAAACAAGTGTATTACTTATCAATCGAATTTTTATTGGGCAGGTTGTTACGTCATAATTTAATGAACCTCGGCATTGAGCAGGTAGTTAGTGAAGGGTTAAACGAATTAGGGATTGATCTTTCCGAGCTCGAAGAAATTGAGGCAGATGCTGGTTTAGGGAACGGTGGACTCGGCCGTTTAGCAGCCTGTTTTTTAGACTCACTTTCTTCTTTAAGCCTAGCTGGTCATGGATGTGGGATTCGTTATAAGCATGGGCTATTTGAGCAGAAGATTGTTGACGGCTATCAAGTTGAACTCCCAGAGCAATGGCTGAGACATGGACATGTTTGGGAAGTACGCAAGGCAGATGATGCCGTAGAAATTCCTTTTTGGGGAAGAGTGGAAGGCTACGAAGAAAATGGTCGCTTATGCTTTCGACATTTAAGTACAGAGACGGTTACAGCTGTCCCTTATGACCTTCCAGTGATTGGACATCAATCGGAAACTGTGAATACGTTAAGACTTTGGAGTGCTGAACCTTCATCCCATATCGTTGATGTCGACGTCCTAACCTATAAAAGAGAGACTGAATCAATTTCTGAAATGCTTTACCCAGATGACACACACGATGAAGGGAAAATATTGCGTTTAAAACAACAATATTTACTTGTATCGGCAAGTTTAAAATCGATCATTCGTTCCTATAAAAAACAAAATCGAAACATGCGCGATTTTAATCATCATGTGGGTATCCATATTAATGATACGCATCCAGCTCTAGCTGTTCCAGAGTTAATGAGAATTCTCGTTGATGAAGAAGGGATCAATTGGGATGAGGCATGGAATATAACGGTACAAACTCTCTCATATACAAATCATACGACTTTATCTGAAGCATTAGAAACTTGGCCTATACAAATTTTTAAACCATTGCTTCCACGCATTTATATGATAATAGAGGAAATTAACGAACGCTTTTGTCAACAATTATGGGACAAATATCCTGGGGACTGGGCAAGGATAGAGGAAATGGCGATTATTGCACATGATCGAGTAAAAATGGCTCCATTAGCTATTATTGGCAGTCATAGTGTAAATGGCGTGGCAAAACTTCATACAGAGATTTTAAAAACACGAGAAATGACTAATTTTTACCAAATTTATCCTGAGCGCTTTAATAATAAAACAAATGGAATCACTCATCGGCGTTGGTTGATGAAAGCAAATCCACAGCTTTCAAATTTAATAACTGATTCTATTGGTCCAGAATGGATTGAAAATACAGAACATCTTGAAGACCTATTAAAATATAAAGATGATTCTACGTTTTTGCAAAGTTTAGCAGACATTAAGCGAACGAATAAAGAGAAGCTTGCTGGAATTATATTTGAAAAGACTGGAATTAAGGTGGATACTACATCTGTTTTTGATGTACAGGTTAAGCGGCTCCATGCTTATAAACGGCAACTCCTTAATGTGCTACATATTATGCATTTATATAATCGGTTGAAAATGGATCGCGATGATGCATTTATCCCGCGGACATTTATCTTTGGAGCAAAGGCTTCACCAGGTTATTATTTTGCTAAAAAGGTGATAAAACTTATTAATACAGTTGCCGAGAAAATAAATAATGATCCTGAAGTTCATGATAAAATAAAAGTGGTTTTTCTTGAAAATTACCGTGTGTCGCTTGCAGAGGACATTTTTCCGGCAGCAGATGTGAGTGAACAAATTTCGACTGCGAGCAAAGAAGCATCCGGTACAGGGAATATGAAGTTTATGATGAATGGGGCCTTGACAGTAGGGACTCTCGATGGAGCGAATGTTGAGATAACAGAATTGGTCGGCGAAGAAAATATCTTCCTTTTCGGATTGACTGCTGAAAAGGTATTAGATTATCAAAGAAATGGCGGCTATGAATCACGGGAATATTATCATTATGATCGTCGCATTCGGCTCGTCACCGATCAATTAATAAATGGTTTTTTCCCGGATACGGAAGGTGAATTTACCGCCATTTATGATTCATTACTCGATCATAATGATCAATATTTTGTTCTTCGAGATTTTAGTTCCTATGTTGATATCCAAAATAAAATTAGCAGAGAATACGAAAACCAACAGATATGGCTTGAAAAAAGTTTGATGAATATCGCAAAATCAGGATTTTTCTCAAGTGATCGGACGATTCGGGAATATGCAAATGAGATTTGGAATATAAAACCAACCTATATTAAATGATAATCGAAAGAACCGGCAAATGTTAATTGCCGGTTCTTTCGATTTATATGTCCATTAATGGGTATAATAAAAATATTTAAGAAATGTATTCATCTTTTTAGAGCGTGTAAAAAAGGGGGTATGACCGATGAATTTAACGCATCAGCAACGGATTGAATTGCACGGCTTTAATAATTTAACGAAATCATTAAGTTTTAATATGTACGATATTTGCTATACGAAAACGAGAGAAGAACGAGAAGCTTATATTGAATACATTGATGAGCAATACAATGCGGATCGCTTAACAACCATTTTAACGAATGTTTCCGATATTATTGGGGCTCATGTATTAAATGTAGCGAAACAAGACTATGTACCACAAGGAGCAAGTGTAACTGTTTTAGTTTCTGAGGGACCAGTGGTTGAAGTTCCGAATGAGTCATTCGCAGAATCACCTGGACCACTTCCTGATAATGTGGTGCTCCAACTTGATAAGAGCCATATCACTGTTCATACGTACCCAGAATACCATCCGAATGAAGGAATAAGTACTTTTCGCGCAGATATCGATGTCTCGACATGTGGAGAAATCTCACCTTTAAAGGCGTTGAATTATTTGATCCGTTCTTTTGATACAGATATCATGACAATTGATTACCGAGTGCGTGGTTTTACAAGAGATAAAAATGGCCATAAACTTTTTATAGACCATGATATAAGCTCGATTCAAAATTACATTCCAGATGACGTGAAAACAATGTTTCATATGATTGATGTAAACGTATATCAGGAGCATACGTTTCATACAAAGTGCAAACTTAGGAATTTTAACTTAAATAATTATTTGTTCGGGTATACGAAAGAGAAGCTAAGCAATGAGGAAAGAGAAGAAATAACGAAAAACTTAAAACTTGAAATGGATGAGATTTTTTATGGGAAGAATATGATTAATTGATAAAAAGCGCTGAGATTTAAATCAGCGCTTTTATCACAAAGAATTAGATATAACTAATAAATAGACCAACGGATAATAATAGGGCAAAAATGGTATTTGTTTGCGCAGTCGCCTTCATCGCTGGCATCATTTCTAGAGGAGTTTTTCCAGCTTTAAACCCATTGATTGCTTTCAAAGCTTTAGGAAGGCTCAAAAGAACAATTGCGAGCCAAGGCGTTGAAGCTCCAGTTAAAATGATTGCGATCACCCAAATATAGGAAAGGAAAAATATTGCTGTTAATACACGAACGGCATTTTTTTTCCCTACCAAGATTGCTAATGTTTTACGGCCAAATTCCTTATCGGCATCGAAATCACGAATACTGTTAGAAAGAAGAATTCCACCGACTAGTAAAAAGCTTGGTAACGCAAGAATCACACTCGTTGTTGTAATTGTACCAGTTTGAATGTAAAAAGAAATAAGGATAAATAAAAGTCCCATAAAGAAGCCAGCAAATATTTCACCGAACGGTGTATAGGCAATTGGCATCGGGCCGCCAGTATATAAATAACCGACTAACATTCCTATCAGTCCAATAATTGCGAGCCACCAACTTGAATTCATACAAATATAAATGCCAATTATAATGGCGATACCGTATAAGACAAGGGCAAGCATGAGAACCGTGTTTGGTTTAATGCCGTTTCGAACAATCGCACCACCAATTCCGATTGTTTCCTCGGTATCTAAACCTCTAACATAATCGTAGTACTCGTTAAACATGTTTGTAGCAGCTTGAATTAGTAAACAAGCAAGTAGCACGGCGAGAAAAAGCATAATGTTAATATCGGTAACCTCAATAGCGAGGGCGGTGCCTAAAAGAATTGGTGCAAATGTGGCTGTTAACGTATGCGGTCTAGTTAGGTGCCACCACTTTTTAAATCCGTCATCTTTTGCTATAGAAGTAGGGTTCGATGGAAGAGGTGTTTGCATAATACAATTCTCTCCTTTAAAATTTAATAGAACAAACTAAATTATCTTAACAAAAAAAAGCCAATCTGTCAAAAGTCTCTAAAAGAAATTGTTTTACTGTACAATAATAAGTGTAGGTTGTTTATAATGATATTGTCAATCTTAATTTAAAGGGTAAAATGGATAATTTTACCTATTCACTTCAGTCCTTTTAAAAAAGGATAATGCAATCAATATAATAAGGATAATACTAGGTTAGACTTTACCCAATATATTGACAGAGGCGTTTATGAAGTGTATCTTAAAATAAGTTTGAAATCGTGGAGTAACAGATGAGAGGCTGTTATTGGAGGGATTAAATTGGCAACCATTCAAGATACAGAGTTGAGGCAAGCAATATTAGCAGCAATTGATCGTGCTCGCGAAAACTCTCATGCTGTCTTAGTAAGCGAAGTCCAAAGAATTGAAAGGGTGGATCCTTTCAATTTTTTTGCGACCGGGCGAAAACGCTTTTTGGGAGAGAGATTTTATTGGCAAAATCCGAAAAAATCTCAAATTCTTGTAGGAATGGGAATTGCAAAACAAATTCAATCAAATCAAATGGGCGACCGTTTTGCAGATGTTGAAAAACAGTGGGAAGATCTGATTGACAAAGCTATTCTAATAGGAGAGGAAAAGGAACTCGCTACCGGACCAGTAATATTTGGTGGTTTTTCATTTGATCCTCTAAAGAAAAAGACGGGCTTATGGTCAAAGTATGAAGATGCCCTTTTTCATATCCCAACTTTTATGTTATCTGTCGTCAATGGTCAGAGCTTTTTGACAACAAATATTATTTGTACACAGCAAGACGACCTGCGACTCTTCGAAAGAATTAGTAAGGATCGTCAATTCCTGTTAGCAATTACGAATCAGAACCAAGAATTTCCTTATGCACCAATAAATCGTATAATCGAAGTTCAACCTGAGGAGTGGAAAAAATCAGTTTCAGATCTTGTGCGCTCTTTGCAAAGCAGTGAATTAAAAAAGGTGGTTCTTGCTAGGGAAGTACGTTTATTTTTTGATGAAAAAGTAGAGATTGAACGAACTTTGTCGCACCTTATTGCGGAACAAAAAGAAAGTTATATTTTTGCGTTTGAATCGTGTGGCGACTGTTTTATCGGAGCAACTCCTGAAAGGCTCGTAAAAATACATGGAAATGAAGTTTTTTCCACCTGCTTAGCCGGTTCGATTGCTAGAGGGAAAACGGAAGAAGAGGATAGGGAACTTGGGCAAACTCTCCTAAATGATCAAAAAAATTTAATTGAACATCAATATGTGGTCGAAATGATTAAGGAAGCGATGGATGAAACATGTGAACAAATATCGTTGCCAGGACATCCAAAGTTACTGAAAACAAAACATATTCAACATTTATATACACCGGTAGTAGGAAAAAAACGGAATGGAACGTCAATGTTTGATTTGGTAAACAGGCTTCATCCTACTCCAGCACTTGGCGGTTTCCCGAAAGAGGCAGCGGTAGCTGAAATTAGGGAAAGTGAAGAGCTTGACCGAGGCTTCTATGCTGCACCAATTGGTTGGCATGATTATCGAGAGAATGGCGAATTTGCTGTTGCTATTCGTTCGGCTCTCGTTCAAGGAAAAGAAGCTTCGCTGTTTGCTGGTTGCGGTGTCGTCGCCGATTCTGATGCTGAGAGTGAATTTATTGAAACTAGAATTAAGTTTCAACCAATGCTGACTGCGCTTGGGGGAAAGTGGAAATGAATCATCAGGAAGACTTAACTGCTTATTTATCTGCATTTGTTGCAGAGTTAACTTACTCTGGAGTTAGTGAGGTAGTGATTAGCCCGGGATCACGCTCGACTCCAATTGCTTTAGTAATGGCTGAACATCCTAAACTTAATCTTCATATTCAAGTTGATGAACGTTCAGCTGGTTTTTTTGGATTAGGGATTGCTAAAGCTTCAAAAAAACCGGTTGTGCTTTTATGTACTTCTGGGACTGCTGCTGCAAATTATTATCCAGCAATTATTGAGGCGAAAATATCTAGAATTCCTTTAATTGTATTAACTGCTGATCGCCCGCATGAATTAAGGGATGTCGGTGCACCTCAGGCAATTGACCAAATTCATCTTTATAGCCATCATGTAAAATGGTTTATGGAAATGTCTCCACCCGGTGGGACAGATGAGATGTTAAGGTATGCTCGAACAGTCTGTGCTCGTGCGGCAGCTACGGCTATTCAATTTCCGGCAGGACCTGTTCATTTAAATTTTCCAATTCGAGAGCCGTTGATCCCTGCTTTGAATGAAGAGATGTTTCAGCTCCAAGAACGAAACGAAGGGTTTGTTGAAGTTTTCCAAGGGAAACCTAGCTTATCTAGTGAAACAACGGAAAGACTCCTTTCAATGTTTTCAACGATTGAGGATGGGGTTATCGTTTGTGGGCCTATTGATGATCATTCTTTCACAGAAGCAATCATCGATTTAGCCGAAAAGCTAAACTACCCGATTTTAGCCGATCCGTTATCTCAATTACGAAGCGGAAATCATAAAAAAGACAGAGTCATTGATGCGTATGATACGTTTTTACGTGTTGAAGAGGCAAAGAATTATTTAACACCAAAACTAATCGTTCGTTTTGGAGCTATGCCGGTTTCGAAAGCTTTAACCAATTTCATTAGAGAAAATCGGTCAGCAACCCAGATTGTCATTGATGGTGGCAATGGATGGAGAGATCCGCTAACAGTCGCTTCACAAATGGTCTATTGTGATGAAACGATGTTCTGTAAGGTACTTATAGAACGACTAAAGAGCCGTCAATATTCTGATTACCTTGAAAAGTGGTTAGTGGTGAACGAACTTTCAAAAACTCATTTGCACTCCATTAATGAAATTGAAACTTTAAGTGAAGGAAAATTATTTTCCCTCCTTGCGGAAGTGTTGCCAGATTCTTCGACTATATTCGTGGGCAATAGCATGCCTATTCGTGACTTAGATACTTTTTTCTTGAACAATGGGAAAGAAATAAAAGTGATGGGGAATCGTGGTGCAAATGGGATTGATGGGGTTGTTTCAACGGCATTAGGAGTAGCAACGGTTTCTCAGCCACTTTATTTAGTATTAGGCGATCTAACCTTTTTTCATGATTTAAATGGGCTTCTTTCTGCTAAGCAAAATAATCTCAATATCACGATTCTATTAATTAATAATAATGGTGGAGGGATTTTCTCTTTCCTGCCTCAAGCCAACGATCCAAAGCATTTTGAATTGTTATTTGGGACACCATTAAATGTTAATTTTCGTCATGTTGTCGAAATGTATGGCGGTACATATGTAAAAATCGAAGATTGGGAGCATTTTCACCAAACTTTTACTAGTAATCTTAAACAAAAAGGTCTCAAGGTAATGGAAATCATGACAAATAGAGACAAAAATTTAATTGAACATCGAGATTTGTGGAATTCTGTTTCCCGGGAAATAAGTGTTTTTTTAGGAACTCACGAAAATGAAAATTGAATTAAATGGTGTGAAATACAATGTTGAAGTGAATGGAAAAGGATTTCCATTGATCCTGTTACATGGTTTTACAGGGGATGGTTCAACGTGGAAACCGTTTTTAACTAGTTTCAATTCTGCTTCTAAAATGATTATAGTTGATTTGGTTGGTCATGGACAAACTGAATCACCTGATGATTATTCGATGTACAGTGTAATGAAAGTTGCTGCGGATTTAAACTCGCTGCTCAATAAGTTAGGAATTGAAAAAACAGATTTATTAGGGTACTCGATGGGAGGTCGTCTGGCGATTGCTTTTGCCGCACTCTATCCTCATAAAGTTAGAAAATTAGTACTTGAAAGCACAACCCCAGGTTTGAAAACAGAAAAAGAAAGACAGCTCCGAAGAAAGCAGGATGGGGCCCTTGCGGAAAAGCTTCTTACTGGAGGAGTGGAAGCGTTTGTTGATTACTGGGAGAGACTTCCTTTATTTCAGACACAAATGAATTTGCCCGCTAAAGTAAGGGCATCAATAAGGAAGCGGCGCCTGCAAAATAATCCTTTCGGGCTTGCAAACAGTCTTTTAGGGATGGGAACTGGAGCGCAGCCATCTTGGTGGGAATCAATCAGTCACTTTTCTTGTGAAACACTTATCTTGGCTGGTGAGTTCGATCGGAAATTCTGTCAAATTGCAGAAGAGATGGAAAACCGGATTCCAAATGCGGAAAGCTTTCAAATTAAAGGGTGCGGACATGCGATTCATGTGGAAGAACCTGAAAAATTTGGTACAATAGTAAGTAGGTTTTTGTCAAAATAAGACGAAATTCCGAAGCAATGGAGCTGTGTAATACATAAAAGGAGGATTTACAATTGGCAATTGAATGGGTTTCAGAACGTAATTACGAAGATATCATCTATGAAACATATAACGGTATCGCTAAAATTACAATTAACCGTCCGGAAGTTCACAATGCTTTTCGTCCTAAAACAGTCATGGAGTTAATCGATGCTTTCGCTTACGCACGGGATGATTCCAAAGTAGGTGTCATTGTGCTAACGGGCGCGGGAGATCGAGCTTTTTGTTCAGGTGGAGACCAAAATGTTCGTGGACATGGTGGTTATGTTGGTGATGACCAAATCCCTCGATTGAATGTCCTTGATTTACAACGCCTAATTAGGGTGATTCCTAAACCAGTGATCGCCATGGTAAAAGGATATGCAATCGGTGGTGGACATGTTCTCCATGTCGTTTGTGATTTAACGATTGCTGCAGATAACGCCGTGTTTGGACAAACTGGTCCAAAAGTCGGAAGTTTTGATGCAGGCTATGGTTCTGGCTACTTGGCAAGAATTGTCGGTCATAAAAAGGCACGGGAAATTTGGTTTTTATGCCGTCAATACAATGCACAACAAGCGCTTGACATGGGATTAGTGAATACAGTTGTTCCTCTAGATCAAGTGGAGGAAGAAACGATTCAATGGTGTGAAGAGATTCTTGAGAAAAGCCCAACGGCTATTCGCTTCTTAAAGGCAGCGATGAATGCTGATACAGACGGGCTTGCTGGGCTCCAACAATTTGCAGGTGACGCTACTTTGCTCTATTATACATCTGATGAAGCAAAAGAAGGGCGCAATGCGTATGTGGAGAAGCGCAAACCAGACTTTGACCAGTTTCCACGCTTTCCTTAATTCATAAATTTTCACATACCTGAGCTTGGTGGATATCCATCAAGCTCTTTCTGCTAAAGCAATAAACTTTTTGAGCGAGTTTAGTTTAAATGGAGTGTATTTTTTATGGAACTACAAATCCCAAATTGGTTGGAAAAACGAGCCGAAATAACCCCTAAACGAACAGCTTTAATTTTTGAAAATCAAAGTTACACGTTCGAACAAATTTTTCAACTGTCATCAAAAGTAGCCCGCCAACTTACAATGATGGGGATAAAAAAGGGAACGATGACAGCTGTTTTGCTATCAAATCACGTTGATTCAGTTGTTATATTGTATGCGTTACAAATGCTTGGTTCGAAAACAGTTATTTTAAATAATCGGTTAACTTTGGAAGAATTAAAATGGCAAATTGATGATTCTCGTGCTAGCTACGTGGTGACAGAAAAGGATTTGTCGTTTAAACTCAAAAGCGAATTAATCGATCAACAAGTGGTTGAAAAAGAGGTGCTGTTTTTACTACCTGAAGGAGAAGTGAAACTTCAAGCTGACTATGATTTAAATGAAATCACTACAATCATGTATACTTCAGGAACAACTGGTAAACCAAAAGGCGTTATCCAAACATATGGGAACCATTGGTGGAGTGCGACAGCATCTGCTTTAAATCTTGGCCTAAGTGAGGAAGATTGTTGGTTATGCTCGGTACCAATTTTTCATATTAGCGGCTACTCTATTTTAATGCGCAGCCTTATTTACGGAATGCCAGTTGTACTGCATAAAGGTTTTGATGTGGAAAAGGTCCTCGAGGAGATTCACATACACCGAGTGACAATTATGTCGGTTGTAAGTACGATGTTGCTAAGGATTAATGAGGAACTTGGGGAGAAAAACCTTCCATCTTCCTTCCGGTGCATGTTATTAGGAGGTGGGCCGGCCCCAATATCTTTGTTACAAAGTTGTAAAAGCAAAGGAATACCAGTATTTCAATCTTACGGAATGACAGAAACTGCATCCCAATTTGCCACTTTATCCCCTGAATATAGTTTCACTAAATTAGGTTCAGCTGGCAAGCCTTTATTCCCAAATCAAATCAAAGTCGTTGACGAGAATAAACAGGAGCTTCCACGAACGAGAGAAGGAGAGATTATTGTTAAAGGGCCTAATGTTACAATAGGCTATTTACATCGTGAGGATGCGACGAAAAAGGCCATCTATGATGGCTGGCTGCATACGGGAGACATAGGTTATTTAGATGAGGAAGGATTTCTGTATGTTCTTGATCGCCGTGCTGATTTAATTATATCCGGTGGTGAAAATGTTTATCCAGCAGAAATCGAAGGGGCATTATTGTCTCATCCGAATGTTCTTGATGCAGGAGTGATTGGCGTTAAAGATGAAATATGGGGTCAAATACCGATTGCTTTTATTGTGAAAAGAGAAAATACGCCGACGACAGAAAAGGATTTTATTGATTATTGTCAACAAAAACTAGCCAAATACAAAGTTCCGAAAACGGTTTATTTTATAAAGGAACTACCTAGAAACGCTTCAAAAAAATTGCTTAGAAGAGAACTTCGCACTTGGGTAGAAAAGGAGTATAGGACAAAGTGAATATCCAATCTGTGAAATTATCTGTTATAAAAATGCCTTTAAAAAAGCCTTTCTATACTCATTTAGAAACAATTAAGGAAAGAGAATCAATTATTGTTGAAGTACACGGTCATGACGGGTTTGAAGGGTACGGAGAAGGGGTCGCCTTTTCGTCACCGTGGTACACAGAGGAGACTGTTAAAACCTCCTATCACCTATTAAAAGACTTTCTCATTCCGCTTATACAACGATTTTCAATAAAACATCCTTCTGAAGCATTTTCATTGTTCAGTGCATTTCGGAGAAACCATATGGCAAAAGCCGCCTTAGAAATGGCTCTCTGGGACTTACAGGCAAAGAGGGAAGGCAAACCTCTTTCTCAGCTATTGGGAGGGGGAACGAAAAAAATCCCTTCAGGTGTAGTTATTGCTACATCTTCTCTTAAGGAAGCGATAACGCAAATTGAGGCCTACTTAGAAAAAGGATATAGGCGAGTAAAGATTAAAATATCTCCTGATAATGATCTCAAATTTGTAAGTGAACTCCGCAAACGATTTCCAACTCTCGACTTAATGGCTGACGCAAACTCAGCCTATACAGTTGATGACATTGATCGATTAAAGGCACTAGACGAATATGGATTGCTTATGATTGAACAGCCACTTGGAAATGACGATATCATCGAACATGCCCTTGTTCAAAAGCAACTTAAAACACCTATTTGCCTTGACGAAAGCATCGTAAGCTTTGAGGATGCTAAAAAAGCGATTGAATTAGGAAGTTGTCGTGTAATAAATATTAAAATAGGCAGGGTAGGCGGAATTGGGCAAGCAATCAAGATCCATGATTTTTGTAACACCAATAAAGTTCCAGTTTGGTGCGGAGGGATGATTGAATATGGTATTTCTCGAGCGCATAATATTGCGTTAGCCAGTTTACCTGGTTTTACGATTCCAGGTGATATTTCAGCTTCAAACCGTTACTGGGAGGAAGATATTATCACACCAGAAATTAAAGTAGAACATGGTGAAATTCATCTACCTTCTAATCCTGGCATTGGTGTGAATTTAAATAGAAAAAGGCTTAAAGAGGTTACATGCTCGCAGGAGTTATTTTCCTTTCATAAGTGATAAAATGTGTGATAAAAGGCAGTTCAGCTGAACTGCCTTTTACCACTGTAATTTGGGGATTGCTATATTAGCTTAATGATTCGCTAGGCTGAAACGTTTTGCAATCTGTTGCCCTAGTATTTTCTGCGGTTTCACCAGTATGGCTTACTACATAAATAGCATCAGCACTGCATTGATTTCCTTCTTCCCAGAATTGACAGTTATTCACTTCACATAATACATCTTTTGCCATCTGTATCACTCCTTTATATTGGTGGATACGATTTTAGTGTGGACTTCTTGTAAAACAATATCCGAGCAATTTAAGGGGATTTTGGGTAGAATTAACATAGTCATTTCCTTAATGATGAAAATGCTGTATTCTATTTTTAAAAGATTTTGAAAAGGGTGATGATAGATGAGTTTGCTTTATGACATTTTAGAGTACAATGAAAAGTTCGTAACAGAAAAAAAGTATCAACAGTTTGAAACAACGAAATTTCCGAATAAAAAAATGGTGATCCTTACGTGCATGGATACAAGGTTATTAGAGTTATTACCGAATGCTTTAAATGTTCGTAACGGAGATGTGAAGATTGTAAAAAATGCTGGAGCCCTTGTTACGCATCCGTTTGGCAGTATAATGCGCAGCATTTTAGTCGCTGTTTACCAATTAAAAGCTCAGGAAGTCTTAGTTATAGGACATCATGATTGTGGGATGAGCGGGATGAAGCCTGATTTGATGTTGACAGAATTGCGGAAAAGAGGAATAAAGGAAGAAACATTTGATACTTTGCAATACTCAGGAATCGATGTGGAAAGTTGGCTGCAAGGCTTTGATAATGTCAACGATAGTGTCGCACATAGTGTAGAAGTAATAAAAAATCACCCATTTATGGCAAAAGAAATCCCCGTTCATGGGCTTGTCATTGACCCGGCGACTGGAAAACTTGACGTAGTTATTAATGGGTATGATGTTTAATTCTTTTCACTTTTTTTAGGCCATTCCTCTGGTACATAATCAAATCCACCGGGATGAAAAGGATGGCATTTCATAATGCGAACCAATGTTAACCAACCGCCCTTGAAAGGCCCAAATCGCTTTACTGCTTCAAGTCCATAATGCGAACATGTCGGATAAAAACGACAAGTAGGCGGTTTCAATGGGGAGATTACGATTTGGTAAAAACGAATGAGTTTAAGCATTGCTTTTTGTAACAACATTATCACCTCGTTATTGTTCGATTTCCTTGATAAACATATCATAAATGTTTAAAAACGTCTAAAAAACCAATTTATTGTATTTGCTGAAATCAGTTTAAAAATTGTGTATGATGGAATAAGAAATGAAAAGGAGTGATTGCTTCATGCCTTCTGTGGAAAGTTTTGAACTAGATCATAATGCCGTTAAAGCTCCATACGTGAGACATTGTGGTGTTCATCATGTAGGAAGTGATGGTGTAGTAAATAAATTTGATATTCGTTTTTGTCAACCGAATAAACAAGCAATGATGCCTGAAACCATCCATACACTTGAACATTTGCTTGCATTTAATATTCGTGAGCATGCTGAAAAGTACAATCATTTTGATATTATTGACATCTCTCCAATGGGATGTCAAACAGGTTATTATTTAGTGGTAAGCGGATCTCCGACCGTTGAAGAAATCATTGATTTGTTAGAGGCTACATTGACAGCTGCTGTCGAAGTAACGGAAATACCAGCTGCAAATGAAAAACAATGTGGACAAGCGAAGCTTCATGATCTTGATGGAGCAAAACGGTTAATGCGTTTCTGGTTAACGCAATCAAAAGACGAACTAAAACAAGTTTTTGCCTAAAATAAACGAAGCAGGGGAGCCTGCTTCGTTTATTTTTTTTCGTTTTTCTCCGTCTTTAGGTGTGGATTATCATCTAACGTATCGACAGTGTGCTTATAACTATAGGATTTTGAGGTTGTTAAAACGGCGAGAAGTAGGACAATAACTACAATAATAATGCAAATGATAAGAATAGCAAGCATAAAAACTCCCCCTTTGTTTCAAAATTATTGTAGCATGTTTTTTTCTATCAACCAACAAATGTCAATGTTAAACTGTTTAAACATGTGTCGAAGAGGGAAGATAAAGGGCAGGAGGATGATACAAATGTCTACACAATTGATTAAATCTGTGAACAAACAAGTAGCTACATGGACGGTCTTTTACACGAAATTGCATAATTATCACTGGTATGTTAAAGGACCGCAGTTTTTCACACTTCATGAAAAATTCGAAGAGCTGTATAATGAAGCGGCAATGGTGATTGATGAGTTTGCGGAGCGAATTCTTGCCTTAGAAGGTAAACCTGTAGGGACATTAAAAGAATGTTTAGAGTTATCATTTATTGAAGAAGCAACTGGTCAGGAGAACGAAGAGGATATGGTTAAGACGCTCAGTAGCGATTTAGCAAAAATTATGGACGAGCTTCAGGCAGGAATCGCGCTAGCAGAGGAAGCAGATGATGAAGGGACAGCTGATATGCTTCTTGGTGTGAAGAAGAGTGTCAGAAAACATCTTTGGATGTTTAAGGCCTATTTGGGATAAAGAAAACCCGCGAACGTATATGCGTTCGCGGGTTTTTTAAGAATGAACGAGGAGAGCAAAGTATGTATTTCTAATCAATGGACATTTCGTGATGGAAATATTGATGCTCGAGATTGGCCGTATTCTTCTTGTGCAAACTTCCCCTTTAAGCTCTCAATTAAATAAATACCAATTAGGTTGTATAGTTCTTGTTGGTCCATTTCATTAATGATGTGTAACAAGTCCTCACGATTCATTTCTTCAAGAAAAGCAAAAGTGAGCATATCAATGTCTTCTTCATCCCCAGTTAACTTATTCCGATACATTTCATATAACTCGTCAATCAGCTTCAAAATTTTCCCCTCCCTTTACGTGCATTATAGTTAGTAAATCCCCTTTTGTATGTATTTTATTCTAGCATTGCCACTCCATATGTTAATTTTACCATGAAAACGCATTCTTTATCACATATTACAAAGATTAATAAATCAGCTAGCTGGGGAAACTCAGTATTAAAGGAGGGATGAAGATGGACGAAAAGAAAAAGACTTATTATATTGATATTGGAAGTGGTGAGATATCACAAAGTGCAACTGCTTCTGCTTGGACCTTTAAAATAGAGGCGAATGATGAAGAGATTACTCGGTTAAGAGAGGAATTTGATTATAATTATAACGAAGGGATAATCAATTTTTGGCGTGCTCATATCCCTTTTTGGGAATATCATAATGATCGCGCTAATCATGCGCAAGATCAGAGTTTAATTCGAATTTATCAATTCATTTATGAATTGGGGGATGAGGAAGCGAAAAAACATATTGAGAGTATGGGAATATTGCCAAATAACTAGCGAAATGGACCATAATCCTTCTTTGTCCTTCTAACAACCCGTGTATAATCAAGGGGAGAGAAGTTGTACAAAGAGAGGGAAAGAATGATGAAAACGTTTCAAGATAAAAATGGGAATGAAGTTTCGATTTCGTTTGAAAAAGAAGCATTTGATCGGCAACCTAATCATGTCTTAGTTATTTGTCGCTTTCAAGGAAAGTGGCTCTTAACAGATCATAAAAAAAGAGGATGGGAATTTCCTGGTGGAAAAAGAGAAGAAGGAGAGACGCTTGAACAAGCAGCTGCCCGTGAAGTATTGGAGGAAACAGGGGGATATGTAAAAACCCTGAAATATATTGGCGATTATGAGGTAAAGGAAGAAAATCATGCCTTTATAAAGAGAATTTATTTTGCCGAAGTTTCCACATTGACAAAAAAGGAAAACTTTCACGAAACAAATGGACCTGTTTTCGAAACAAGGGACATCTTAATCGAGCGATTTAAAAATCATTATAGCTTTATCATGAAGGATGATGTATTAAGCCTGACGATTCAAAGATTACATGCGGCCGGCATATGAACACCGACCGCTCAAGGATTTTCATTAGTCTTTAATTAATTT
The DNA here is from genome assembly GCF_016879755.1 of Bacillus sp. B15-48. Lineage (GTDB taxonomy): Bacteria > Bacillota > Bacilli > Bacillales > Cytobacillaceae > Mesobacillus_B. The sequence continues at coordinate 922,781 of NZ_WOFU01000002.1, read as the reverse complement.
ATTTTCAAGAAGTTCAACGAGTTGGTACATGATTGTCGCAAACACCGCAATCACGAGTAAGGATAAAAAGACAAGGGTGAAATCGAACACTTGAAATCCATAGATAATCAGATAACCAAGGCCTTTTGATGATGTAAGGAATTCACCAACAATTACACCAACCCAAGATAAACCGACATTTACTTTTAATGTTGAAATAATTGTTGGGAAGGACGCGGGTAAAATCGCTTCTTTAAAACATTGTGTTCTCGTTGCACCGAATACTTGTAAAACTTTTATATAATGGGGATCTACTTCCTTAAAAGATGTGTAAACTACGATTGTGGTGATAATAACTGAAACGAGCGCACCCATCGCGATAATAGATGCCATATTTGCCCCAATTGCAACGATTAATATAGGTCCTAAAGCAATCTTCGGCATTGCATTTAATATGACAAGGAATGGATCAAGGATTCTTGCAAAGAAAGGCGACCACCATAGAAACGCAGCAAGCAACGTACCTGCAAGTGTACCAATTAAAAACCCTAGGATTGTTTCAGTTAAGGTGACTCCAATATCACCGACTAGTGATCCGTCCAGTAATTTTGCAATAAACAAACCCCAAATTTTAGATGGAGCACTGAAGATTAACGGGTCAAGCCATTGATATTTGCTAGCCAATTCCCAGAGAACAAAAAACATGATAAAAATAAAGAATTGACACAATCGAATAATCCTTTTTTCTCGTTTCAAACTGCTTAAATATTGTTCATGTAGCTTTTTAATTTCAAGTTTTTGCTTCAAGTGATTCCAGCTCCTTCCAAATGGTTTGGAAAAGCTCTGTATAAAGTTCATGGTTTCGTGCTTTAAAAGGAGGCAACGCTCGAAGTTCTTCTGGCACCGTAAATGTTTTATACACTTTGCCAGGACTTGAAGAAAAAAGGACGATTCGATCGCTCATCGCAATAGCTTCTCCGATATCATGGGTAACGAGAATGGCTGTTTTCTTAAAGGTTCTCAGTGTGTTCGACACAAGATCTTCAAGTTTTAATTTCGTTTGGAAATCGAGTGCAGAAAAGGGTTCATCTAGCATCAACAACTTTGGCTCTGTTGCTAATGTTCTAACAAGCGCAACTCGTTGTCTCATGCCACCAGATAATTGTCTAGGATACGCATGTTCTAGTTCATAGAGTCCCATCTGTTTAAGCAAGGAAAAAGTATACTCTTTTTTTTCATTTGTTAGATTGTTATTTATTTTTAGCCCGAGTTGGATGTTTTCAGCAATTGTCTTCCATGGGAACAAATAATCTTGCTGGAGCATATATCCAATATCATTTTGTGAAGACTTCACAGGTTTGTTATTGAGCAAAACTGACCCACTCGTTGGCTTAATCAATCCGGCAATAATTGATAGGAGTGTGGTTTTGCCGCAGCCGCTTGGGCCAAGGAAGGAGATAAATTCACCTTCATTGACATCGAGTGAAATATCAGCCAAAGCATTCATCGCAGATAATTTTGTGAAATAGGTATGGTGTATATTTTTAATACTTAAAAAGTCCATTTGGCTGCGTCCTCCTTTTTAGTCCATTACTTTTTCTGCGATGCTTGTATTAACTAGTTCGCTATGTTGTACTTCTCTAGGGAGTTCTCCCGCTTCATCCATAATTTCTTGAAGGTTATTCCATTCATCTTCATCGAGAATAGGGTCTGTTGCAAAAGATCCTTGGCTTTTATAGCGGTCAATTGCCATTTCTAGAATGTCAAGATCGGAATCCTCGAAAAATGGATGAATTGATTTTGCGATTTCCTTGGAACTAGCATTTTCAACCCATTGTTGTGCTTTATATATCGCACGGGTGAATTTTTCAATCACTTCTTCATTTTGTTCCATATAACTTTGCTTTGCCATAAAAGTAGTATATGGTACATGGCCGGATTCAGTTCCAAATGAGGCAACAATATGTCCTCTTCCTTCTTTTTCAAATATGCTTGCCTGTGGTTCAAATAATTGGACATAATCTCCTGTTCCCGAAGCAAATGCACTTGGAATATTAGCGAAATCAATATTTTGTAATAAATTTAAATCTGTTTGCGGATTAATACCATGCTTCTTTAAAACGAATTCACCAACCATTTGTGGCATGCCGCCTTTACGTTGACCGAGAAAAGTCGAACCTTTCAATTGTTCCCAAGTAAAGTTATCGACATGGTGACGGGAGACTAAAAATGTCCCATCTGTTTGAGTTAATTGAGCAAAATTAATAATCGGATCACTTGCACCGCGTGCGTATACGTATATTGATGTTTCGGAACCGACAAGACCAATGTCGGAACCGTCAGAGATAAGGGAGGTCATCACCCTGTCTCCGCCCCAAACAGTTGTTAACTGAACATTTAATCCTTCTTCTTCAAAAAATCCTTCAGTGAGGGCAACATATTGAGGAGCATAAAATAAAGAGCGAGTTACTTCGGCTATGCGGATGGTTTCTGTTCCTTTCTTTCCGCATGCTGCAAGGGAAAGAGTCATGATAAAAATAATAAATAGGCTAATAGCTGGCTTTATCCACCTTTTCATCTAATAAACCTCCTTAGTAGGCTAATTCGAGTTACAATATTATATGGTAATGTTAAAAATGTGTGAATGCCCAGTTCGAGCATGAAGATAAAAATTTGGAGGTGATCAAAATGACTGGAAACGACAAAATCATCTCAGCGTATTCTTTCCCTTCACCAAATCCAAAGGTGAAATTAGCCATTGTTACATACTATTCAGGACAGCTTAAGGTTAAAGGGTTACTAGCACAACCATGTGAGGAAGGCCAATATGATGGTTTTTTGTACTTGCGTGGTGGAATTAAAAATGTTGGACAAGTGAGACCGGCTAGAATCGCCCAATTTGCTGCAGAAGGTTTTATTGTCTTTGCTCCATTTTACCGTGGCAATCAAGGTGGAGAAGGAAATGAAGATTTTGGAGGGGAAGATCGGCAAGATGGCTTTGCGGCATATGAGCTTCTGAAATCCTTTCCATATGTAAGAGATGTCCATATTTTTGGTTTTTCTCGCGGAGGTGTGATGGCTCTATTCACCGCTATTGAATACCCAGATGCTGCCTCTGTCGTAACTTGGGCTGGGGTGAGTGACATGGAGTTAACCTATTCTGAACGCACTGACTTAAGAAGAATGATGAAGAGAGTGATTGGTGGCTCACCAAAAAAGGTGCCAGATCGATATCGTGAGCGTACACCTTTGTATGAATTGGAGCTTATTCAATCACCAGTTTTAATTATTCATGGAGAAAAAGATAACAATGTTTCTGTTGAACACGCGTATAAATTGGAGAAAAGATTGAAACAGTTAGGCAAGAAGGTATCAGCATGGTATTTTACAGAGTATACACATTTTTTTCCCCCTGTAGTCAATCGGAAAATTGTCCAAGACTTAACAAAGTGGATGAAATCTCATAGGGGAGATTAATCGAACATTTGTTGGTTTCATTTACTGAATAATTATAATGAGGTAAAATATGGGTAATAACCCTGGAAGGAGTGGGCGAAAATGGGGATGCCATTTGAACTTAACACGATGATTGTAACAAAAGGGCGGGAAGAAAGAGTGATGGAAAATCTTTTTCGACTTGAGAAGAACGGATATCGGTTATATCCGATTGATATTCCGCTTGAAGTAAAAAAAACAATCGATGGAGTTACAAGTGGAACAGCTCAAATTAAGAAAGTAGAGTGGACCGAAGAAAAAACGATTATAACTTATCAATTAATCTCGCTTTATTCGACGGATTAAACGTCTTATAGAATGGCTATGACAGAATGCTCTTATCAATATGAAGTGATGAATGATTATAAAAACAAGGCATTGGTGTATAAAACCAATGCCTCGTTTTTTCTAACAAACTATTAATCTATTAGTTATTCATTAAATAACAGGTCCGCCTTTGGCAATAATATCTTTTGAGACATTTGTAAACTTTCCGAAGTTTTCTTGGAACTTTTGTGCCAATTCGTTTGCCTTTTTCTTGTAAGCTTCCGGATCATTCCATGTCTTTACTGGTTGTAACACCTCGTCAGGCACTCCTGGTACGTGTAAAGGAATTTCTAGCCCGAAAATTTCATCCTTGACGGTCTCAGAATTATTTAGCTCTCCCTCAAGTGCTGCCTGAACCATTGCTCGTGTATAGGCGAGATTCATGCGCTTGCCAACTCCGTATTCGCCACCAGTCCAGCCGGTATTAACAAGATACACTTTTGCACCATATTCATCCATTTTCTCACCAAGCATCTCTGCATACGTTGTTGCAGGTAGCGGCAAGAAAGGAGCACCAAAACAAGTTGAAAATGTTGCCTCAGGTGAAGTAACTCCACGTTCAGTTCCTGCAAGTTTAGAAGTATAACCGCTAAGGAAATGATACATCGCTTGCTCTTTCGTAAGTTTCGAAATTGGTGGGAGCACGCCGAAGGCATCCGCAGTTAAAAATACAATTGTATTTGGGTGACCAGCAATACTAGGGTCTACGATATTGTCAATTGCTTGAATCGGATACGCTGCACGAGTATTCTCAGTCAAGGAATTATCATCATAATCAGCTACTCTACTTTCGCTATCTAGTACGACATTTTCAAGAACAGACCCAAAGCGAATCGCTTGAAAGATTTGTGGTTCCTTTTGCTCAGATAAATTAATACATTTTGCATAGCAACCGCCTTCTATGTTAAAAACACCATTAGCAGACCAACCATGTTCATCGTCCCCGATTAGACGACGGTTTGAATCGGCTGATAAGGTTGTTTTTCCCGTTCCGGATAGTCCAAAGAATAATGCGACATCCCCTTCACGACCAACATTTGCTGAACAATGCATTGAAAAGATTCCCTTTTCAGGAAGCAGATAATTCATAATGGAGAAAATAGATTTCTTCATTTCCCCTGCATATTCTGTACCTCCAATTAAAACGACACGCTGTTCAAACGAAATAATGATAAATGTATCAGATTTTGTTCCATCGACCTCAGGGTTTGCTTTAAAGCCTGGGGCAGAGATGACAGTAAATTCTGCCTCATGATCGACAAGCTCTTCCGCAGTTGGACGAATGAATAATTGATGGACAAATAAATTATGCCATGCATATTCGTTGATTACTTGAATGGGAAGTTGATGTTTTTTATCTGCACCAGCAAACCCTTTAAAAACAAACACTTCATCTTTTTCTTTTAAATAGTCTAATACCTTTGAATATAGGTTGGAAAATGCTTCTTCTGAAATCGGTTCATTCACTGAACCCCAGTCGATTTTATCGGAAACAGATGGTTCATTAACGATAAATTTATCTTTTGGTGAACGCCCAGTATATTTCCCTGTTTTCGAACATATCGCTCCAGTTGAAGTTAATACCCCTTCATTACGTGCTAGTACTTTTTCGACCAATTGTGGTACTGAAAGTTGTACTTTAATATTGTCCCCCTGTAATAAGTGCGGAATTTCATTTTTACTTTTGACATCATTCATCTGATGGATACCTTCCTTTTTATTATAGTTTGATTAATCTGAAAGCATATACATCTCAAAAAGTAGTATAACACATTTGACTTAATAATCCATCCTAATTATAAAAAAAATCTTTAAAAAAACACTAATTGGGCGTTTGAGTTATATTAATATAAGAAACTTGTTTTTTGTGAAATAATCATTGACATCCTTTTTTTCGTTGCGTATGATTGGAACTTGAACGGATACTCTCTTATCCCGAGCTGGTGGAGGGACAGGCCCTATGAAACCCAGCAACCAGTTGTAGGAGAAACTGCCTTAGGTTAGGTATATTCTCTCTCAGCAAAGGTGCTAACCTGACGCAAGGAATAATTCCTTGGTCGATAAGAGCGAAAGGGCGGAGTTAATGCATGAACCTTTCCTCATTAATGAAGGAAGGGTTTTTCTTTTGCGTTATTTTTCTCATAAAGTCATTTTTCTGTGGAAACATTCCCACGGATGATTTGGTTTTATTTATTGACCATTACGAGCAGTTGATCCAACGCTATCTTCTTTTCATCGCAGAACCTTGAAGTGGCGAACTTTTGCTCGTAAGAATGGGATAAAACCGCAGTGTTTATTTCATACTACATAGGGAATGAGTACCGTATCAACGTAAGATTTATTACGAATCTACGTTATTTTTATAAAATTAGGAGGAAAATCAGATGTCATCAAAACGTCGTTTGTTCACTTCTGAGTCAGTGACAGAAGGCCATCCTGATAAAATTTGCGATCAAATTTCTGATGCCGTTTTGGATGCAATTTTAGCTAAAGATGCCAATGCCCGTGTTGCAGCTGAAACATCTGTAACGACTGGACTCGTACTGGTTGCAGGAGAAATTACTACCTCTACATATGTAGATATCCCTAAGATTGTTCGTGAAACGGTTAAAAACATCGGGTATACTCGCGCAAAATATGGGTTTGACTTCGAAACATGTGCAGTTTTGACTTCTATTGATGAGCAGTCACCAGATATTGCTATGGGGGTAGATCAGGCGCTAGAAGCAAGAGAGGGTCAAATGACTGATGAAGAAATTGAAGCGATTGGAGCAGGTGATCAAGGGTTGATGTTCGGGTTTGCCTGTAACGAGACGAAGGAGCTTATGCCCTTACCTATTTCTCTCGCTCACAAACTTGCTCGTCGACTCACTAAAGTACGTAAACAAGAGGTCCTTCCATATTTACGACCAGATGGGAAAACCCAGGTTACAGTTGAATACGATGAAAATGACAAGCCAGTGAGAATTGATACAATTGTCATTTCAACTCAGCATCACCCAGAAGTAACACTTGAACAAATTCAACGTAATATTAAAGAACATGTTATAAATCCGGTTGTTCCGGAGGAATTAATTGATGAAAATACGAAATACTTTATAAACCCAACAGGTCGTTTTGTCATTGGCGGGCCACAAGGAGATGCAGGGTTAACTGGTCGTAAAATCATTGTTGATACTTACGGTGGTTATGCGCGCCATGGTGGGGGTGCTTTTTCAGGAAAGGATCCAACAAAAGTAGACCGTTCTGCTGCATATGCTGCACGTTACGTAGCTAAAAATATTGTTGCTGCTGGACTTGCAGAAAAAGTAGAAGTACAGCTCGCTTATGCAATTGGTGTAGCCAAGCCTGTTTCGATTGCAATTGATACATTTGGAACGGGAAAAGTAAGCGAAGATACATTGGTTAGTCTCGTAGAGAAAAACTTTGATCTTCGGCCAGCTGGCATTATTAAAATGCTTGATTTACGCAAGCCAATCTATAAAAAGACAGCTGCTTACGGGCATTTTGGCCGCACGGATATTGATTTGCCATGGGAACGCACAGATAAAGCAGATGCACTACGTGAACAAGCAAATAACTAATAGAAAAGTTAAGGAGTTGCATTTTAAAAATGTAACTCCTTATTTATGTTAGGAAATCGATGTTTTGGATGAATAAAATCCGTTCATGCTGTAAATAGTTACCTGAAATTTTTAAATAACTTTTTACTTACCAATCATGCAAAATGAAAGAAATGTGTTACTATAGAAAATAGCTTTAAATGAAGTTGTTCCCTAAAGAGTAGGTATATTAATTGAAATGGAGTAGGTGACGTACATAATGTGTGGCTTTATCGGTTGTGTACATGAAAATGCACAAAATTATCGCAGCGAAGAAAAGCAATTGTTTAAAAATATGAATGACATTATTACACATAGAGGCCCAGACGATGATGGGTATTTTTACGATGAACATATTCAATTTGGTTTTCGCCGTTTAAGTATTATTGATATAGAATCTGGGGCCCAGCCTTTATCTTATGAGAATGAACGATATTGGATTATCTTTAATGGTGAAATCTATAATTATGTAGAGTTGCGGGAAGAACTTGTTAACGAGGGGCTGGAGTTTGCAACGCATTCTGATACAGAAGTCATTATTGCTCTATACAGTCGTCTAAAGGAGAAGGCAGTTGAAAAACTTCGAGGGATGTTTGCTTTCGTCATTTGGGATAGAGAAGAGCAAGTTTTATTTGGAGCAAGAGATCCATTTGGGATTAAGCCATTCTTTTACTATGATGAGGGCGAAAAAACATTTTTTGCTTCCGAGAAAAAAAGTATTCTTCTTGCCTTAGAGAATGATGTTTTAGATTATCATGCACTACAACATTATATGACCTACCAATTTGTACCTGAGCCATACACGATGTCGAAAGGGATTCAAAAATTAGAACCTGGTCATTACTTTACGAAGAAAATTGGATCTCCGCTTCAAATGCAGTGTTATTGGAAGGCGAAGTTTCAGCCAGTGCAAAAATCCGAAGACGAATTTATTAAAGAGATTCGAGATGTTTTGTTTGATTCTGTAAAAATGCATATGCGCAGTGATGTTCCGGTAGGATCTTTTTTATCCGGTGGAATCGATTCATCCATTATTGCCTCGATTGCAAAAGAGTTTCACCCAGCCATCAAAACATTTTCTGTTGGGTTTGAGCGCAATGGTTTCAGTGAAATTGATGTTGCTAAAGAAACAGCTGATAAGCTTGGTGTGGAGAATATCAATTATGTCATCACACCAGAGGAATATATGGCGGAGTTGCCAAAAATTATTTGGCATTTAGACGACCCGCTTGCTGACCCTGCATGTGTTCCACTATACTTCGTTGCACGGGAAGCGCGCAAACATGTGACAGTCGTGTTATCAGGAGAAGGGGCAGACGAATTATTTGGCGGATACAATATATATCGTGAACCACAGGATTTAGCAGTCTTTAATAAAATTCCATCGATGATTAAGTCGTTTCTGAAAGTCATTGCAAAATTGATGCCCGAGGGAATTAAAGGGAAAAGTTTTATTGAACGCGGCGTAACACCAATGGAAGAACGTTATATTGGAAATGCAAAGATGTTTTTAGAAAAAGAAAAGCAGGAATTGCTAACTGTTTATCAATCAGGTTTAAACTATATTGATATTACAAAGCCTTTGTACGAAGAGAGCATCGGATATGATCCGGTTGATCGAATGCAATATATTGATATTCATACGTGGATGCGAGGGGATATTCTTTTGAAAGCGGACAAGACGACAATGGCGCATTCATTAGAATTACGTGTGCCATTTCTTGATAAGCATGTATTTGAGATAGCATCAAAAATTCCAACTTCGTTAAAAACGGCAAATGGTACGACTAAATACATCCTTCGAAAAGCTGCGGAAGGAATTGTACCAGATCACGTATTGAACCGTAAAAAATTAGGTTTTCCTGTTCCGATTCGTCATTGGCTTAAGGATGAAATGAACGAATGGGCGAAAAACTTAATAAAAGAGAGCAATACTGACCATTTAATTAATAAAGCGTATTTATTGAAGTTACTAGATGAGCATTGTCAAGATAAAGCTGACCATAGCCGTAAAATCTGGACCGTTTTGGTTTTCCTATTATGGCATGATGTGTATGTAGAAAAGAAATACTCCTTTCAAGAGGAATATGACCGCAGTAAATCATTACAAACGAGCTAAGAAAAGATTCAAGCACCCAAGCAAATAGATTTTTGTTTGGGTGCTTTTGTTTTGCTAAATAATAAAACTGGTTTTTCTTTTAAAAGAAAAGCATGTCATTCCATCGGCTTCTGTTGAAGACTTTTATAATATTGGCCTTTTTCAGTATATTCTCTAGAAATTCGTTCCATATCTTTTATATCCGCTTCAGTTAGTTCTCGAATTACTTTTGCTGGGCGTCCTAACGCTAGCGTATTTGGCGGAATTTTTTTTCCCCTTGGAACTAGACTTCCGGCCCCGATAAAAGCCCCCTCCCCAATTTCTGCTTGATCAAGAATAATGGATCCCATTCCAATTAATGCTTTTTTTCGAATGATACAGCTGTGAAGAATAACTTGATGCCCAATCGTGACTTCATCTTCTAAAATAAGTGGATTCTCAGGACTTTGATGAAGAACAGAATTATCTTGGATATTTACTTTTTTGCCAATTATTGTAGGTGCGACATCTCCGCGAATGCTTGTATTAAACCAAACGCTCGAATCCTCGCCAATTTCAACATCACCAGAAATTGTTACATAGTCCGCTATAAAAGCCGATGAAGCAATTTTTGGTGTTTTCCCCTTGTATGGATAAATCATTCAGTCGTTCCCCCTCGTGAATATTTGAAATAAAGGAAAAATTTTTATCAGCTTGCCTTTTAGTTGATAATCTTCCTTATTCTGTTCATTATATAATATAGTTAAATTAATCGCATAGAAAAAGGAGGGCGCCTCATGTGGATGTGGGAAGCAGATGGAGATGCTAAAGCAGTCATTGTCATGATTCATGGTGCTCTTGAACATCATCAACGTTATGGTTGGTTGATTGAAAAGTGGCGAACGGCTGGTTTTCATATTATCATGGGTGATTTGCCGGGACAGGGAATGACTTCGAGGACAAACCGCGGCCATATTCAGTCATTTGAAGATTATCTTCTTGAAAGTAGAGTTTGGGTAGAGTCGGCCTACGGTTTTGGTCTTCCTGTTTTTCTATTAGGTCACAGTATGGGCGGGCTCATTTCGACGAGATTGCTTCAAGAGGAACGATTAAACATTGCTGGAATTATTTTATCTTCTCCATGTTTCGGTCTCGTTCATCGACCTTCGAAAGGGATGGAGTTACTTTCGCGAATTTTAAATCACTTTGTGCCAACATTTAAAGTTACTCCAGGCATCACTTTAGAACAAGCGACGCGGAACTTGGATGTAATTGAAGCCGATTCAAATGATAATCTTTATCTTAAAAAAATATCAGTAAGATGGTATTGGGAGCTGGTTGAGGCAATCAAACAAGCATTTGCGCAAATTGAGAAAACACCTGATATTCCTATGCTTTTAATGCAGGCAGGTGATGATCTTATTGTTGATAAAAAAGCAGTAAAGGAATGGTTCAACCATGTGCCATTATCAGAAAAACGTTATAAGGAATGGCCAAATTGTTATCATGAAATTTTTAATGAACCTGAAAGAGATGAAATTTTTGAGTATACCAAGGATTTTGTTATGAGCCAATTAAAAGCGATTGGCTATGTTTATTAAATGAAAAAGGGGAGTGTAGATGTCAATACCACAAATGCCGATTAGTTTAATGTATCGTGTTTATCGAAATGTATTTCCGATTGCATATGATGAACTTGATTTTTGGATACGAAAGGCCGAATCTATTCCTAATCCAGAGTTGCGTAAGCAAGCGCTAGCAAGTATTACCGAGAAAAGGTTCCACTGCGAGGGAGGAGCAATTATGAGCTTAATTGCTCTCGATGATTATGATAAAGCGATTCGTTTTATTGTCGCCTATCAAACAATTAGTGATTATCTTGATAACCTCTGTGACCGAAGTACATCGCTTGATCCGAATGACTTTGCAGCATTGCATGAATCGATGGAAGATGCATTGTTAATCGAGGGCGATCTTCGTGATTATTATCGCGAACGCACTGACAAGGATGATGGGGGTTACTTGAATAACCTTGTGCTTACGTGTCGGAAAGAATTGAAAGAGCTTAAAAATTATGAAGCAATTGCACCGTACTTACATGAACTTTGTCGATATTATTGTGACCTTCAAATTCACAAACATGTAGAACATAGTGAAAGAGTACAAAGACTGAAAAAATGGTTTAATGATCATCGCGAAAAAATTCCAGAGATGCAATGGTATGAGTTTTCTGCTTGTACAGGTTCAACGCTAGGAATTTTTTGTTTAGTTTCCTATGCATTGCGTAATGATTTTAAACCTGAATTTGCAGAAAGCCTTCGTAACGGTTATTTTCCATACATACAAGGTTTGCATATTTTATTAGATTATTTTATTGATCAAGAAGAAGATCGTAAGGGCGGAGACTTAAATTTTTGTTTTTATTATGAAAGTGAAGAAGCATTATTTGAGCGCCTGAAGCATTTTATTGAACAAGCTGATTTTCATACAGCAAAGCTGCCGAATCGGAAGTTTCATCAGCTTATAAATAGAGGTTTGCTTGGTTTATATTTATCCGATGAAAAGGTACATAGTCAACAAAAAGTGAAAAGGTTAGCAAAAGATATGATAAAAAGTGGAGGTCCAATCAGCTTGTTCTTTTATTTGAATGCGCGCGCTTATCGGTCTATCCAGAAAAGATTCCCAAACTCCTTTGTTAGGAAGACTGGTTCGATTTCGTAAACAAGCCATTCGTAATAACAAAAAAAACGGACCAGATTTGGTCCATTTTTTTATGGTCTTATCTTATCGCTTTTCAATCGCAATGATAAATGGCGGATTGTTTGCTTGATTAAGGAATTGATATTTTAACACATGAGCTTTTTTCTGATCCATCGTTTCCACATACTGTAGGAGACGATCTCGTTCCAATTGTCCTTCGTGATGGCCGTGATAAACAACAATAACGATGATCCCTTCTGGTGCAAGAAGCTGAAGGAGTTGCTGGATTGCAGAAATGGTTGTTTCTGGAACAGTGACAATCGTCTTATCTCCACCAGGTAAATACCCTAGATTAAAAATTCCACCTGTTACCATGCCATGGAAATGTTCAGGAATACACTTACTAACATTTTCATGTCCTTCTTGAAACAACACTACTCGCTCATGGACATTCTGGTGAATTAATTTTTCTTTGCATGATTGGATTGCTTGCCCCTGAATATCAAAGCCGAACACTTTGCCATTAGGACCAACAAGCTGAGCGAGAAAAAGCGTGTCATGCCCATTGCCAACTGTGGCATCGACAACGATATCGCCTTCAGCTACAGCTGTATTAAGCAAGCTTTTAGCGAAGGGAAGGACCCTTTCAAGTTTCATTTAGGAGCACCTGCCAACGTTTGATTGTAAAATTTCCCTTGCCAACTATCACGGCGTTTTAGTTCGGCATCTATCGCATTTAATACTTCCCATTTATTCACACTCCACATCGGACCGATCATTAAATCAATCGGACCATCTCCTGTAATGCGATGAATAATCATTTCTGGGGGTAATATTTCAAGTTGGTCACATACTAAGTTTACATAATCTTCAAGGCTTAAGAACTCAAGGAGGCCTTTATCAAATTGTTTGACCATTGGTGTTCCCTTTAATAAATGCAATAAGTGAATTTTAATCCCTTGAACATCAAGCTTCGTTACTTCTTTTACTGTTTCCATCATCATTTCAGGTGTTTCTTGAGGAAGGCCATTAATCACATGACTACAGACACGAATGCCATATTTGCGTAGCTTGTTTACTCCTTCTATATACGTTTCATAGTTGTGAGCACGATTGATGAGCTCAGCTGTTCGTTCGTGGACCGTTTGCAAGCCGAGCTCAACCCAGAGATACGTCCGTTCGTTAAGTTCAGCTAGATAGTCGACAACATCGTCTGGGAGACAATCAGGTCTTGTGGCAATGGACAGTCCGACTACTCCATCTTGCTTTAAGACTGTTTCGTATTTCTCTTTAAGAGTTGATACTGATGCATGCGTATTTGTGAATGCTTGGAAGTAAGCCATATATTTTCCGTCCTTCCATTTTTCATGCATCTTCTCCTTAATTGTTAAAAATTGTGTTTCAAGATCTTCAGCCCTGTTGCCAGCAAAGTCACCTGAGCCAGCAGCACTGCAAAACGTACATCCGCCATGCGCAACGGTGCCATCACGATTAGGGCAATCAAAGCCCCCGTCTAGGGCAACTTTAAAAACTTTATGACCGAAAGATTGCCGTAAATGGTAGTTCCATGTATGATAACGTTTTTGATCATTTGCATATGGAAATGGGTTAACCCCTGTCATCGAGTATAACCTCCTTAATCAATTTTCATAAATGGAATTGTATCATGAAGCAAAAGGTTATCCAACAATAATCCGATAATGGAAGCAATAAACAATTAGGAATAGTGATAGGAAACGTAGATGTGAACAAAATAATATAGAAGCTAGATGCTTCATTATTGAGTAAAAAGGGGGGGCTTTTCGATGGCGACGCGTCAATCAGTTGAGGAACATCTTCAGCAATGCGAAGATGCAATAAGAATTGCCCAGGAAGAATTTGAGAAGGCGAGCAGGCAAGAACATTATGATGATTTGGCATACACAAACAGTATGCAGCAGCTCGAAGAAGCATATAATGACATTGCCAAGCTGGCATTAAGCTGTAACGGTCAGCAGCGAGAACAGCTTCACCGAATGCGGTTACAACTGCAGCAAGTACAAAATAATATGACTCTGCTCGATCATTAATAGGAGGAGATATCGTGAAAAAGCGGTCAAAACAAAACAACCCTGAACAGAAAACCAGAAATGGGTTCAATAATCAAGATGTAGAATTTGGCTCTGAGTATGACCCAATTAAAGAAGCGAAAAAAAGGTATGAAAAAACGGGTGGACAACCAGTAAAATCCAAATTCCATCCGGAACCTGAGCAATCTAGGTAGAGAAATTGACAAGTGAAGTTTTCAGTAGTGACTTGTTGAATGAATAAAATGATTGTAAAAAAGCCTCATTTCTTTTTTTAGAAATGAGGCTTCTCTGTTTAGTCTTAATATTTGAAATAAGCGATGTTCACAAATCGGTAATAACTGAAAAAGAATTCGTGATAATCATCACAGATGGACATTCAGGAAAAATGGTTTAAATAATATAGAGTTATTTCCACATCTTTTAGGTTGAAAAAACTGAAAGAAACACAAAAGGATATGCTGAGATGTTGTTGTATGACTCTTTTTCTAAAAATATCTTGTGAAATATTTCACGAAAATGTCACAATCTAGAGTAAGCAGAAATGGAAAGGATGTTCGATATGTACAAAAAGGCATTGATCGGGCCGTTACTATTCATCTTGATCTTTAACATGGCTAGTTTGGCAAATGCAGAAAATGAGCAACCCCCTTTACAAATGGAAGAATTAACGATTCAGGTGATGCCTGATTACGCCTTTCATCCTGAAAATGAAGGACAAGATTCAACTCCCCTTTTAGTAGGGTATCATGGGGCCCTTTTAAATACGAGTGAGGTACCGCAAAGGGGACAAATCGAAATCCCACTCCCTGTAGGTGAGGAAAACTTTAAACTCGGTTTTATTGCTGACTACTCGAAAAATCTATCAGAAATGAATGAAATAAAGTATGAGCTTGACATTGAGGCAGGAACGATTTCTTGGACAACGAGTGAGGAGATTCATCCTCAAGAATTATATCGTTTTGTGATTGAGTACTATACAGACAGCATTCAGGTGGATAAAACTAGCCATACACTAGACTACGGATTTGAAAGTTTTTCAGATATCGGATTAGTAAATTTAATTTTCGTTGAACCACTCAATACAGACAGCTTCAAGCTTGAGCCGGCAGCTGAATCGCATCAAAAAAATAGCTACGGCATGAATATGTTCATTTACATGGTTCAAGGAATGAAAGCCGGAGAAGAAAAAGCAATCAAGCTGGAATATGAACGTTCTGATGAAAGAACAACTTCAAAAATTTTAGAAGACATGGTTGGTGCTTCTCCAACACAAGGAACTTCCACGGAAAATGAAGAAATCATCCCAATTTGGTTGATTATCACGATTATTGGTGGAGTAACTGTCATCGCGGCCGTTGTTTTAATTCTTTTCTTAAGAAAAAAAACGCAGACGGATAAGGAACAGAAAATAAATGGTTCGGCTACTGATATGAAGAAAGCTAAGCTTCGTGAAATGTTAGTAGATGGAAAAATCTCTGAAGAAGAGTACGGTGAATTGTTAAAAAAAGTTGGAGGTAAGTAAGTATGTCAAAAAACACAAAAATAATCGCTGCCTTAACCCTAATGTTTGTTGCCTTTGGGATTATCACTTTTGCATCAATGCCCACAGCTGGAAGTAAAGAAATAACAATTACGGAAATCGTTGAAAACAGTCAGCAATATGATGGGGATTACATTATGACTGAAGGCTTGCTAAATAAAGAGTCGATTCAATGGAATGCTGATGATATCGAATTGCATTTTGAAATTTTTGATGCGAATGAGACAGCTTTACCTGTGTTTTATAAAGGTGTACGTCCAGATAATTTTACAGATGATGTCATCGTCATTGTTGAGGGTTTCATGAACGATGGCGTTTTCGAAGCTGAAAAAGTGTTGACGAAATGCCCTTCTAAATATGAAGGAGAGGACATGGAGAATTATGATAGCGAAATGCATAAGGAACTTTTTAATGACAAGCAGGAATAAAACAGATGGGTGGTCGTCCGAATGTATTTAATTGGAAACATCACACTTTACCTTGGAATCGTGATTGCTGTTTATTCAATTATTGCCAATATAATTGGAATAAAAAAGAAGAGTACTAAATGGATTGAAAGTGCTAGAGGCGGAGTCTTATCCATTGTGTTCGTTTCGCTAATCGCCTCTTTCCTTCTTTTATATTTACTGGGGACGAGTCAATTTCAATTCGAATATGTCGCGGCATATACAAGTCTAAATCTTCCGTTGGTGTACAAGCTTACAGCTTTTTGGGCAGGAAATGCAGGGTCATTATTACTATGGACGGTACTCCTTTGTATATATACAGGAATTTTAGTTTTTTCAAAAGCGAAACATAATCCACTGATGCCATATGTATCTAGTATATTACTACTGAATATTTTATTCTTTTTCACCGTCATGGTCATTGGCGGAAGCCCGTTTACGATGACGGAAATGGTACCAGCTGATGGAAAAGGCTTGAATCCAATGCTCCAGCATCCAGGAATGATTCTCCATCCGATTACATTATACCTAGGCTATGTAGGTCTTGCTGTTCCCTTTGCCTTTGCCATTGGCGCTTTAATTTTAAAAAGAATGGACGCAGAATGGATAAAGTTAACTAGACGTTGGACGATTACAGCATGGTTGTTTCTAACACTAGGAAATATCATTGGCGGTTGGTGGGCCTATCTAGAACTCGGATGGGGCGGATATTGGGCTTGGGATCCGGTTGAAAATGCCAGTTTCCTTCCGTGGTTGACGGTATCAGCATTTCTTCATTCTGTCATGATTCAAGAGCGAAAAGGAATGTTGAAGACTTGGAATATTAGCCTGGTAATCATTTCTTATCTATTGACAATCTTCGGGACTTTTTTAGTACGAAGCGGGGTTTTAACAAGTGTCCACGCGTTCGGAAGTGGTCCACTAGGAACTTATTTTTTAATCTTCCTAGCGTTTATGATGCTTCTCTCTATTTATGTTGTTATCACAAGGTATCAACTTATTAAAAAAGAAAGTATCCCGATTGAATCTTATTTTTCTAAGGAAAGTTCTTTTCTATTAAATAACTTAATTCTTGTTGCTGGAGCATTTGCTGTTTTATGGGGGACGATGTATCCGCTTATTTCCGAAGCAGTAACGGGGACAAAAGTAAATGTAGGGCCCCCTTATTTTGATGCAATAATGGCCCCTATTTTGCTCTTATTAATTTTATTAATGGCCGTTTGTCCATTAATTGCTTGGCAAAAGGCTACGGTAGAAAAACTATTGAAAAATATGCTATGGCCAATGATTATTGGTGTGATTACGGCGGTACTCCTGGTTGTTTCTGGTATTAAAGGCGTATTTCCAATCATTGGTTTAGCTTCAACTGCATTCATGTTTACGTCACATATCCAGGAATTTATTCAAGGAACACGCGCGAGAATGAAAGCAACGAAGGAAAATATGTTCAAAGCCGTCATTACTCTGACAAAAAAGAATCAAAGAAGATACGGTGGGTATATCGTTCATATTGGAATTGCAATTATTGCTGTTGGAGTCATTACTTCCAATGCCTATCCTCAAGAGGTATTAAAAACGGTTGAAACAGGTGAAAGTTTTACAATTGGAAATTATGAATTAACCTTTGTGGGATTGCGCGAATATACGAAAAATGGCAATGGCATCGTAGTTGCCGATATTGATACGACGTACAAAGGAAAAAATATTGGCGTTGTAAACCCTGAAAAGGTCTTTTATGAAACTTGGCCTGAGCCATCTACTGAAGTAGCAATTAAAACACATCTTACTGATGATTTATATGTTGTTTTAAGTTCATGGGAGAACAGAGATAAAGTGACATTACAAGTAAAAGTGAATCCGTTTGTAAGCTGGATATGGGCTGGAGGAATCATTATGGTTATTGGAACGGCCGTAGCTCTTATCGGAGGCAAACCATCTTCTTCCCGTGTGGGACATGCGTTAAGGTCAGGGAAGGTGAATGAAAATGGTTAAAAAAGTAGTGCTTACAACCTTAATCCTTTTAATCGGAATTCCGAATCTATCGTTAGCGGCATTTACAGAGAATTCAAAGGAATTTCAGAACGTGATTAAGCAGCTTGACATGCAGGGACATGCAGACAAAGATTTGTCCACTTGTCCTATCCAACCAATTTATCGTAAAGAGGTTCTTGAAATGCTGAACAATGGCATGACAGAAGAAGAAATTCTTCAATCCTATGTGGATGAATATGGCCAGGCAGCTTTACGGGCACCCGCCACAGATAAAAGTGGATGGATTGCCTGGGGAATGCCTTTCGCCGGACTTACTGCAGGTGGTGCGATTGTCGCAGTTTGGCTGAGGAAAATGAAAAATAGGGATGAGCTGAAACAGACGCCCCATGAAGTGAAATGGGAGTCTGAACTTGAAAGAGAGATTGCTGAAAAAGTGTTTGATGAGGAGCGGAGAAAGCATTTTTAATAATTGCTGGATGTTAGCTGTGATTAGAAAGGAGTGATTAGATGGATATCGTTTATTTATTAGCAGGTTCTGCGATTATACTCACTTGCTTTTATTTTATTGTTTCCCCGTTCTTTACAACTAATGAATCAGGAATGTCGATTGAAGAAGAAGCGGAAGAAAATTTGACACTTGAATCGGTTTATGGAGCAGTTAATGAGCTTGAGATGGATTATTTAATGAAAAAGATGAATGAACAAGACTTTCTGCAATTAAAGCAGCAATATCAATTACTAGCAACTGAATTGTTAAGTCAAGAAAACAATTTGAAAAAGGATCGTTTAAATACGGACGCAGAGGAAGCAGAATTAGAACTGCTCCGTGAGTTGCAAAAGCTTCGAAAGCAGAAAGGGTGAAAATAGATGGACCATCTGCCTGCCTATCATCCAGAGTGGCTGATTAAGTTTTGGTTTGGAACTCCAGGATTGAACAAGCTAGAGCCACATTTAACATTATTTATTGCCCTTATCGTCTTGCTACTGTTTTTTTATAAAAAAAGCAAGAGTACGAATTCAAATGTAATTGATATCGAAGAAGAAGTATTTAAACAATTACTTACAAGAAGACAAGTCATTGAACAGCAAATAGTAGAGCTTGATGTGAGCTATGAACAAAATAAACTTCCCGAAGATCAATATAAGAGGAAACGAACGGAGTTTCAGAAACTGCTTGAACAAACAAGGCAGGAATTACGCCAATATACAATATGAAAGAGTTGGAAATCATGCTTGAACTAAAAAATGTAAACAAGATGATTGGAGAAAAATTAATCTTAAAAAATGTAACTCTCTCTTTGAAAGAAGGAGAAACATTGGCTGTAGTAGGGCCTAATGGTGCTGGAAAGAGTACGTTCTTCAAATGTACAGTCGGTTTACTTCAGCCGAGCGGTGGAGAAATCATTCTTGATGGGGAAGTAGTAAATAAAAAATCACAAGCAATAAAGGAGAAAATTGGATTCCTGGGCCATGAGTCTTTTCTATATAACAATATGACACCAATTGAAAACTTACAATTTTATGGGAAGTTGTATAAAGTAACAGACATTGATAAAAAGGCAAATGAATTACTTAAAAAGGTAGGCTTACACCTTTTTCGTGATCTCTCAATCCATTCTTTTTCACGAGGAATGATACAAAGATTAGCGATTGCAAGGGTGCTGCTGCCTGACCCCAAAATCCTGATGCTCGATGAACCGCATACAGGCCTTGATCTTGAAGCAGTCGCCTTGCTGAACGCAATTATTAAAGAAAAACAGAAAAACGGGACTTCAATTTTGATCATTTCACATGATTTTGAGCAAGTTCACTCGCTAGCAGATCGTATAGCGATATTAAAAAAAGGGAAAATTGTTGATCAGCTTAATCTTAATGGGTCAATGGATTTATTTGAAATGAAAAATTGGTATGAAAACGTGGTGTTGGGAGCATGAAGTCGATTATTACTGATGCTTTCACCATCGCCGGGAAAGATTTAAAGAGTGAATTGAGGTCAAAACAGACAATCGGGATGATGGTCGTCTTTTCAGCACTAGTCATTATTGTCTTTAGCTTTGCATTTGATCCTACGAACAATATGATCAAAGCGGTTATTCCGGGGCTGATTTGGTTAATCACTGTATTTGCTGGAATTCTAGGGTTAAATCGCTCGTTTACTTCTGAACGTGAAAATGATTGTTTTACAGGGTTAAGGGCCGCTCCAATTGACTCCTCCAGCATTTATCTTGGTAAGGTGATCGCTAATTTCAGTCTTGTTTCCCTTGTTCAAATAATTAGTGTTCCGCTTTTATTTCTATTATTTGGTTATCAATTTTCCGGTTCTTACCTATGGTTCACGTTAATTCTATTCACAGGTACTTTCGGATTTATTATCGTTGGGACTTTCCTAGCCGCACTTGCGGCAAATGCAAATAACAGTGAGATGCTTTTACCAGTTTTATTGCTGCCTTTAATTAGCCCACTTATTATTGCCGGAGTTCAAGCGATAAGATTGATTCTTGAGAACGAACATATTCAAGATGCAATGTCCTGGCTGCAATTAATGGTTGCTTACGATTTGTTGTTTTTGGCAGCTTGTTTTCTCTTATTTGAATATATAACGGAGGGTTCATAATGATAAAAGGTTCAAACATAATCGATAAAGCATTATTGTACACACTTATTCCATCATTTTTAGTTATGTTGTACTTAATTTTTATATGGTCACCGACAGAGCGAGTGATGGGGGAAGTTCAAAAAATCTTCTATATTCATGTTGGAACGGCATGGATTGCCTTCTTAGCATTTTTTGTTGTTGGATTTTATAGCATCCTCATTTTAATTAAACCTAAAATGAATCATTTTATCTATGCTGGGGCATCAGCAGAAATTGGTGTGTTATTTACGACAATTACCCTTCTCTCAGGAATGATTTGGGGGAGAGCAAGTTGGAATACATGGTGGAGCTGGGAACCAAGATTAGTAACAACTTTAATCCTTCTATTTATTTATATTGCCTATTTATTTATCCGAAATATGGAAGGTTCATGGGAGAAGATTGCCAGACTTTCATCCGTTTTTGGGATCATAGGTGCACTAAACGTACCGATTGTATTTATGGCGATCCGTTGGTGGAATTCAAAACTTCATCCAGTTGTGTTCGGAGAGGGAGCCAATCAGTCTGGGGGTGGGATTGCACCAGAAATGCTTGCAACACTAATGTTTAGTCTTTTTGCCATTACCGTTCTTTATGTGTTCCTTATGCGTAAAGGTGCACAAATCTCGCAAATGAGGGTAACTGTGAAGAAGGCTAAAAATAAATTAATTCATAAATTAGCTAGTTAAAGAGATTTTAATCCATACAAAAAACAATAATCTTTAGGAGGAATAAAAATGACTTATTTATTAATGGCATACTCTGTAACTTGGGCATTAATTGCGATTTATATGGTGGTTTTAGGTGGGAAACAGAAGAAATTAGAACAAGAAATTCGTCAATTAGAGGAATGGAAAGCTGAATTATAAAAGTAGGTGATGAAGATGAGGAAGAAAATCGTACCGTTAATTGTCCTTATCACTGCCATCGGGTTTATCGGTTTCCTGATAAATGGTCTTAGTGGAAGAGCCTCCGCTAATCCCGGGGATGCGGCAATCGAGTTTGAATTAACAGATATTCATGACGATACTTATCAATTGTCTGATTTTAAAGGGCAGACCGTTGTATTGAACTTTTTTGCAACTTGGTGCCAGCCTTGTATTGATGAAGCGCCAGAGCTTGAGGCGTTTGGGTTGGAATATGAGGATGCACAGTTAATTATTATTGCCAAAGGTGAATCAAAGAAAAGAATCGAAAAATATATTAGCGACACGGGTTCGCAGCTGCTTTATCTTTTAGATACACAAGAAAAGATTTCAAAAGAATACAGTGTTATCGGGCAGCCTGAAACAATTATCATTAATAAAGATGGCATAATTGTTGAGAGGTTCTCTGGGCCGACAACGAAGGCACGTCTAATTCAATTAATTGAAGAAAAAACTTCATCCTAACCTTGGTTAAGACACATCTAGTGTTTTAATAGATTTATTTTTTGCCAGGGGGAGGTGAAAAAGAATGTTTAAAAGAGGAATAAAAAAATTCTTATCGCTTGATAAGAAATTATTATTATTTATTGGAGTTTTCACCGGTATTATCTTGTCCGTTGTGACGGTAAAAGGTCTCGCTTATACAGACTCTCCTGAGTTTTGTAGTAGCTGTCATATTATGACAAGCGTTCATGATTCATTTGTCGATTCTACACATGCCGAATTGGCTTGTTCAGATTGTCACTTGCCGCATGATACGGTGGTTAATAAATTCACTGAAAAGGCGAAAGCTGGTTTAGGCCACGTGTACTATAATACAATTGGAGCAGACAAAATTCCGGCAGTTTTACATGCGACCGATAATTCGATGAGAATTATTACCGAAAACTGCATCGATTGTCATCAAAGTACATTACAAAATGTCGCGCATGATGCAAAAGACAATTGTTCGGATTGTCACCAGTCCGTCCCACACGGCAAAGACTTTAAAAATGATGATTACTTCAAACCTGCAAAACCAGGTGAGCTTTTAGAAAATAAGGGAGGAAATTGGGATAATGGTTAGAAATTACCAATGGATAGCGTTGCTTTTCGTAGCTGTCTTATTTGTCATTTCCGGCTGCTCAAGTTCAGAAGAAGCAGGAACGAGTGCGAGTGAAGCGCAAACTGGACTTAGTGCCGATGAAATTAGCAATGAAGCGTTTAAAGATTTATTTCCGCTTCAATATGACAGTTATATGAAAAATGCTGAAATGGAAGATACGAAATATAGTGGTTCTGTCAAACGCAGTAAGTTTGATCATGATAAAGAACCTTACTTACCAATTCTATTTAATGGATATGGATTTGCAACAGAGTATAACGAAGACAGGGGACATATTTATGCCCTTGAAGATGTTCGCGATATTGCGCGAATAACAGATGCTTCAATTGGATCTTGCCTCACGTGTAAATCAACAGCCGTTCCACATATGATTGAGGAAATGGGCGATGATTATTGGGGTGGAAATTTCAACTCTGAAATATGGCCAAAAGCTGAAGCGATGGGACATTCACCGATTGGTTGTTCTGACTGTCATGACCCGCAAACGATGGATTTACGTATCACTCGACCAAGCTTTACTAAGGCAATGGAATCACAAGGAATCGATATGTCGAATCCTACGAAAAATGACATGCGTAACTTTGTTTGTGGCCAGTGCCATGTTGAATACTATTTTGCTGCTGATAATGGGGAAGTAACGTTCCCGTGGGAAAACGGATTCAAGCCGGGAGACATGTATGAATACTATGAAACAACCGCAAAGGAAAATAATTTTGAACAAGACTGGATTCATAATATTTCCGGTACACCAATTTTGAAAGCACAGCATCCTGATTTTGAAACCCATATAATGGGGCCACATGGACAAGCAGGTGTGACTTGTGCCGACTGTCATATGCCATATGAACGGGTTGATAAGAAAAAGAAAATAAGTTCCCATCATTGGCAATCGCCGCTGAAAACGATGGAACAATCTTGTTTGACTTGTCATAGCAACCGTGATGTCGATGAATTGGAACAACGAGTAATGGATATTCAAGATACACATATGGAAGCATTGCATAAGGCAGAAGATATTTCGATTAGCTCGCATTATTATGTGAATAAAATGATTACTTCTGGTGTAAGTGAAGCGAAAATTAAAGAAGCACAGGAACATATCCGAAAAGGGCAGTGGTTCTGGGATATCGTTGCCGCTGAAAGTGCAGCAGGGTTCCATAATCCACAAGGAGCGATGGATACGTTAAAAATATCATCAGAAGAGTCCTTTGCCGCAATTAAAATTGCAACTGAAGAGTTAGTTAAGAAAGGCGTAAGTATTGAAGAGCTAGATAGAGAAATCGAAAAAGTAAAAACGGCTGTGTACGAGGAAACCGATAACTTTAAAAAGAAAGATCATGCGATTAATGATTATTTCCCAGCACAGCAGCCAAAATAAAGAGATAAAATGGTTGTAATAGAAAACACTGTGCAAATAGTAATTTGTGCAGTGTTTTCTTTAGTTTATCGAGGTGACTTTCACGTGTCAAGTTAGATTAGGATAGGCGTATAATTAGGGGAAAAGTGAGATTATTAACAGTAAATTTTTATTATTTTGATTGTGCGTTTCTGCATTGCAAGTTTCTTACAAACGCTGACGGGAATTTTGAATCATTCGTCAGCTTTTTTAATATCAAATCTGAAGCATTATACATAGTATAATGCAGTTCATTTTTGGGGAGAATGGGTTTGATAACGAAAATGTATTCGTGATAATCATTTGTCTCCTCTTGCATCTAAAGCGTAAATTGTTTACAATAGTTATACTTTCATATTGAAAGACGTTTGATGAAGGAGTAGTAGTGATGGGAAGTCTAGCAAAAGAGAGCTGACGGTTGGTGCGAGTCAGTTAGACTCATCATGAACTCGCCTTATAGTCGCCTGCACGAACATTTAGTAATGTAGGCCGTATTCCGCGTTAAGGATGAATGAAGTGAGTGACTTGTCACTAATGTGGGTGGTACCGCGGGAGATTTATACATATACTCTCGTCCCTTTTTTAGGGACGGGGGTTTTTTTATTTGAAAAGCTCTGAACTAAATTAGAAATAGAAAACAGGAGGTAAATACGATGAGCTTCAGCCATCATGAAATTGAAACAAAGTGGCAAAAACATTGGGAAGAAAATAAAACGTTTAAAACAACGGAAGATGAGGGGAAAAGAAAGTTCTACGCCCTTGATATGTTTCCGTATCCGTCTGGTGCTGGATTGCACGTAGGCCATCCAGAAGGATATACTGCTACAGATATTTTATCGAGAATGAAAAGAATGCAGGGGTATAATGTGCTTCATCCAATGGGCTGGGATGCATTTGGTCTTCCTGCTGAGCAGTATGCACTAGATACGGGGAATGATCCCGCGCAATTTACTCAGCAAAATATTGATAATTTCCGCCGTCAAATCAAAGCTCTTGGCTTTTCGTATGACTGGGATCGAGAAGTAAATACGACAGATCCTTCCTATTATAAATGGACCCAATGGATCTTTTTAAAATTATATGAAAAAGGACTTGCCTATATTGATGAAGTAGCCGTCAACTGGTGTCCCGCTTTAGGTACCGTTTTAGCGAATGAAGAAGTCATTGATGGGAAAAGTGAACGTGGTGGTCACCCAGTTGAACGACGTCCAATGCGTCAATGGATGTTAAAAATTACAGCATACGCAGATCGCTTGCTTGAAGATTTAGAGGAGCTAGATTGGCCTGAGAGCATTAAAGAAATGCAGCGCCATTGGATTGGGCGTTCCGAAGGGGCAGAGGTCACTTTTGAAATTGATGGTCATAAGGATCTGACATTTACAGTATTTACGACTAGACCAGACACGTTATTTGGTGCTACTTATGCGGTACTTGCTCCCGAGCATCCTTTTGTCGAAAAAATTACAACTGCTCAACAACTTGCCGATGTAAATGGTTATTTGGGTGAGATTAAAAGTAAGAGTGATTTAGAGCGTACTGATCTTGCTAAAGAAAAAACAGGTGTGTTTACTGGAGCTTACGCGGTGAACCCTGTAAATGGCGAAAAAATGCCAATATGGATCGCTGATTATGTATTAATGAGTTATGGTACAGGAGCAATTATGGCTGTTCCGGCTCATGACGAGCGTGACTACGAATTTGCGAAAAAGTTTGGATTGGAGATTAAAGAAGTCGTTGCGGGAGGCAATATTGCAGAAGAAGCTTATACCGGGGATGGCGAACATGTCAATTCTGACTTTTTAAATGGTCTTACTAAGGAAGAGGCCATTATCAAAATGATTTCTTGGCTCGAAGAAAAAGGGATTGGTACGAAGAAAGTGACCTATCGGCTGCGAGATTGGTTATTCAGCCGTCAGCGTTACTGGGGGGAACCAATTCCAATCATTCATTGGAAAGATGGCACAATGTCAGCTGTTCCTGAAGATCAACTGCCACTTATTTTACCAAAAACAACAGAAATTAAGCCTTCAGGTACGGGTGAATCACCACTTGCAAATATTGCGGACTGGGTCAATATTGTTGATCCAGAAACAGGGAAAAAAGGCCGCCGCGAAACAAATACGATGCCACAATGGGCAGGAAGCTGCTGGTACTACTTGAGGTATATTGACCCAAATAATGAAGAAGCTTTGGCAGATGAAGAAAAACTTAAGAAGTGGCTGCCTGTCGATATTTATATTGGTGGGGCTGAGCATGCTGTACTTCACCTCTTATATGCCCGTTTCTGGCATAAATTCCTTTATGACATTGGCGTTGTCTCTACGAAGGAACCATTCCAAAAGCTTTTCAACCAAGGAATGATTCTTGGAGAAAACAATGAAAAAATGAGTAAATCAAAAGGGAATGTTGTCAATCCTGATTCAGTGGTGGATAGTCACGGTGCAGATACGCTACGGTTATATGAAATGTTTATGGGGCCACTAGATGCTTCAATTGCGTGGTCTACAAATGGTTTAGATGGCTCCCGCCGCTTCCTTGATCGTGTTTGGCGTCTATTCGTTGATGATCATGGCAAATTAAATGAGAAAATCAAAGAGGGATCTGATGGAGCGGAACTTGAGAAAGTGTACCATCAGACGGTTAAAAAAGTAACTGAAGATTATGAAGGGCTTCGCTTTAACACAGCAATCTCGCAATTGATGGTATTTATTAATGAAGGATACAAAGTAAATGTACTTCCAAAAAGTTATGTGGAAGGTTTCGTAAAAATGTTAGCGCCAATTTGTCCGCATATAAGTGAAGAACTATGGCAGAAGCTTGGTCATCAAGAATCCATTAGTTATGCAGCTTGGCCAGCATACGATGAGGCGAAGTTAGTTGATGATGAAATCGAAATAGTCATTCAAGTAAATGGGAAAATTAAAGCGAAATTAAAAGTACCAGCTGATGCGAATCGCGAAACGCTTGAACAGATCGCGATGGATGCTCAGTCGGTTAAAGAACAAATCGATGGAAAAACGATACGGAAAGTTATTGCTGTACCGGGAAAATTAGTAAATATTGTTGCCAACTAAGTGTTTACAATCGAATAAGGAAAATTGGATCATCCATCCCCGCTCGAGGGGATGGATGTTTTTATGTTGCTTTAGTAGGTTTAAATGCTTTTAATCTTAATTATAGTATAATACAATGAACATAAAAAACCGAAGGGGTGGGTTCAATGGAACACATTGAAACAATCACAACAGACGAGCTTCAAAAAAAAATTGAGGCTGGAGAAAAGCTTGAACTAGTTGATGTACGAGAAGATGAAGAGGTCGCCGCGGGGAAGATTCCAGATGCAAAGCATATTCGGATGGGAACGATACCTGAGAACCTTGATTATTTTGATAAGGAAAAAGAATATATTTTTATTTGCCGATCAGGTAATCGCAGTGGACATGTTTGTCAGTATCTAAACGAACAAGGATACAAGGTAAGAAATATGGTTGGCGGAATGTTGGAGTGGAAAGGTGAAACGAAATAAAAGAAGACACGATTGAATGGCTGGTATCTCTAGGATATTCAGCTTTTTTTAGCTAATAGGAAAGTATAAATTTTTCAAATTAATACTTTCCTAACGCATAAGTGCAACTACGCCTCTGTCTTCGCCTCTGTCTTCGCCTCTGTCTTCGCCTCTGTCTTCGCCTTTAGGCTCGCCAATCGGCGAGTTTTCTTTATTGGGAAGATTGACTATTTTTTTACGAAAATTATAAAAAATGAAAAAACAGTCAATAATGACAAGGAGAAAGAGGGTGAACACTGTGATTCAAGTTAAATTATTCGATCATGAGCATGAAAAAGATCTCGAAGTTGATATGAATCGTTTTTTAAGGCAGATCGATGAGGATAAATTAATCGACATTAAGTATAATGTTGCGGCAATTCATGAGGAAGAAGATGAGGACGATCAAATCTACTGTTTCAGTGCGATGGTCATTTACCGAGCTTGACTGCAATAATCCAGCCAAGCTCTTAATCATACATAATAAATTTTAGAAGTTCGGCAAGAACCCACGCGACTTTAGTCGTGTGATGAATTGCCGTTTGATTCGTAGAATCAAAAAAATATTTTTAATATACCTACTTTCTACTAGATATAAATAATACCCTTGTGGTATATTATATGTGAATTCGGAACATACGTTCCGAGTCGGAATAGAGTGAAAGTGTGGTGAAACCAATGCTTGAATTAGTAAACCGTGGCTATGTGTATCGCGCTACCCCTATTTCTCAAGAAGTAGAAACTTATTTACGACAGTGTTTTGGTGCAGACAGAAAAATGTATAACCTACATGTTGCCCACCTATATGATTATTTGGAAAAGAGTAACTATCAAATTGGCGATCCATTACCTTCTTTAAAGAAGATGGGTATGCCGACTGTATCTGAATTCAAAAAACAATGTGTAAATGATAATGTGGCTTACTTATATCTTGTAGACGCATTCGCCTCTAACGAAGCAAAGCAACACTTCAACAAGGCGATAACCGCCTTTAACAAGATTGCATGTAAGAAACAATACAAGAAATCTGCCTTAAAACGTCAGAAGACACTAGGGATAGAACCGACATTTCGTGATTTAAAAGGAATACCAAAGTTCCATTCTCGTAAGGATAGCAAAGCCAGCTATACTACATTCAATCAAAACGGAAATATCTACATTAAAGATGAAGTATTATATCTTCCAACTGCACAAAAGTCTTCTGTGAAAGTAGTTGGGTTAAATCTAAACACACATAGACCATTACCACAAGGCAGTAAAATTAAGAATGTAACGGTTACTATGAACACGAAAGGGCAATTTGACGTGTCTATTTGTGTTGAATTTCCAATGGAAATCGCAAGCATTGGTACACCTACTCGTATTCTAGGACTAGATTATTCTCAATCTCATTTTTTCATAGACAATGAGGGTAAGAAAGCCAATTATCCTCAATATTATCGAGAAATGGAAGAACGTCTAGCGAAAGAACAACGCGTGTTATCACGCAGAGTAAAAGGCTCTAATCGTTGGGAAAAACAACGACTTGTCGTTTCAAGGCTGACAGCCAAAGTAGCAAACCAGCGAAAAGATTGGCTTCACAAGAAATCCTATGCTCTTGCGAATCGTTATGACATGATTGTAGTAGAGGATCTAGACCTTCGTGCTATTGGACAAAACAAGTATTATGCCAAAAACCAGCAAGATAATGGTTTTGGTAATTTCCGTCTGTATCTAAAATACAAACTAAAACAACGAGGAAAATACTTTGTCAAAGCAGCGAAAGATTTTGCGTCAACACAATTATGTTCAACTTGCGGTCATAAGAATACTGCACTAAAAGGAAATGTAGATATTCGTGAATGGGATTGTCCTTCTTGTGGCACACATCATGACCGAGATATTAATTCGGCGTTCAACCTAAAACACTATGGAGAACGTTATACTAAAGAAAAAATTCTGCCACAAGTAGTTGTGGCTTAAATAAGACAAGCGGGTTGCTTGGAGCCCAAACAGTACCTCTAGCGTGGTTTGAAGGGCAGGACACTAGTCTTGTTGTCCGCTGTAAATTCTAAAGGTCGTAAGACCTTACAAGCCCGTGACTTTAGTCATGGGTTGTTGACGGTTTCTCTGCTGCATTCATTCCGGCCAGCCTCCCAGTCACAAGTGCAGAGGTGATATTATATCCCCCTGTATACCCATGAATATCGAGAATTTCTCCACAGAAATAAAGGCCGCCCATTCGCTTTGAAGCCATCGTTTGCGGTTCAATCTCTTTTACCGAAACCCCCCCACCAGTAACAAATGCCTTATCTAACGGTTGGGTTCCATTTACATCGAATTTGAAATTTTTGCAGCTAGTAACAAAGCTGCGGATTTTCTCCTGTGAAATTTGGCCAGATTGCATGCTAGGATCGATCTCGTTTTGTTCGAGTAAAAACAATAAATATCTTTCAGGGAGAAATCCTTTTAACACATTTTTTATCGCCTTTTTCGGTTCACTTTTCATTAACTGATGGATTTCTTGGAATAATTGCTCATCTTTATAACCTGGACATGCATCTAAATTCATGGTCACTTTGTTTATATTCCATTTCTTCATCGCTTTAACAACAAACTGACTGCAGCGTAGGACAGCTGGTCCGCTAATACCAAAATGGGTAAAAATCATGTCCATTTGATGTGAAACTAAAGGCTTTCCTTTTGGATTAAGCACGCTTAACCGAACGTTGCGTAATGACAATCCTTGTAATGTTTTATTTTTAATAAATGGTTCATCTGAAAGAAGAGGAACCTCAGTCGGAAAAAGTTCCGTAATCGTATGCCCAGCTTTTTCTGCCCAAGCATAGCCATCGCCAGTTGAACCTGTATGAGGGACGGATTTTCCACCAACAGCAATAACGATACTGTGAGTAGTCAGTATTTGGCGATTCGTAAGTTCAACAGATGCAACCTTGCCATTTTCGTAGTGGACATTATGAACAGGGCAATTTAATTTGATATCGACGTTTAATTCTTCCAGTTTTCTTAAAAGCGCATCAACAACAGTTTGTGCTTTATCAGAAACCGGAAACATTCGCCCATGGTCCTCTTCTTTAAGCTTAATCCCAAGCTTCTCAAAGTAATCAATAATGTCTTCATTGTTAAAAAGGGAAAAAGCACTGTATAAAAAGCGTCCATTTCCAGGAATATGCTTAATAATTTCATCGACGGGCAGTCTGTTTGTTACGTTGCAACGCCCACCTCCAGAAATAGCTAGCTTTCTTCCCAGCTTATTTCCTTTATCTATTAATAAAACACGCGCGTCTTTTTCACCAGCTGCAATTGCAGCCATTAAACCTGAAGGTCCGCCGCCGATAACAATACAATCATAATTTCTTTTCATCTGCATAATCATCCTATCCGAAATAATTCTTTCATTATAAAACATTTCCATCTTTAAGTTAAACGAAACGGATTAGTAAAAGTGGCGTGGAATGCCAAGAAGAGGTAAACTAAATAAATGTGAAAAGATAAAAATATAGTAACACAGGTTGATTATGATAAAATTAACTTTTGCACAACTAGGCTTTATCGGAAGTTATTTTGCAGAAGAGTGCGGTGATTAGCTACGCTTTTCGTTAGTAGGAAGGGATTGTATGTCATCTAAGCTTTTGAGAGGGACGTTTATATTAACCCTCGGCACGATTATTTCAAAGATACTTGGGTTGTTTTATGTGATTCCGTTCTATGCCATTGTTGGGGATGACGGGACGGCTTTGTATTCTTACTCTTATATTTCTTACACGATTTTTATTAGCATTGCGACTGCGGGTGTGCCACTTGCGGTTTCTAAGTTTATTTCAAAATATAATGCTCTTGAAGAGTATGCAGTCGGCAGAAAGTTGTTTAAATCGGGGATGATCGTGATGATGATCACTGGTATTGTCTCATTTCTCGTTATGTATATGACGGCCCCGATTTTAGCTGACATTACTCTTAGCTCAGGAGACGAAAATCCAACCGTTAGTCAAGAAGATGTAACAACGGTGATTCGAGCTGTTTCCTTTGCATTAATCGTCGTTCCTTTCATGAGTTTAATCCGTGGATTTTTCCAGGGGCATCAGTCAATGGGACCATCAGCGGTTTCCCAGGTGGTTGAACAAATTGTCCGGATCGTTTTCTTGCTTGCTGGGGCGTATATTGTATTGAACATAATGAATGGGACACTCGTTACAGCGGTAAGTGTAGCGACTTTCGCTGCTTTTATTGGCGCGCTAGGCAGCCTATTTGTGTTAGGTTGGTATTGGTTTAAACGGAAGCCACACTTAGATCAGCTTTTAAAACATGATAAACGAACAATGGATATATCTCTAAAAGATATTTATAAGGAAATCTTAATTTACGCAGCTCCTTTTGTTTTTGTTGGAATCGCAAATCCGCTTTTCCAATTTATTGACCAAATTACATTTGAAAGGGCCATGACTGCAATTGGGTTAGGAGCTCAGGCAACAACTGCCTTTGGTATTTTAAACTTTCAAACGCATAAGCTCGTAATTATCCCTGTCTCATTGGCAACAGCATTTTCTTTGACGCTAGTACCAACGATTACGACTGCCTTTATAGAAAATAACCGTCAAAGTTTAAAGTTACAGTTGGATCAAACGTTTCAAGTTTTGCTGTATTTAACCGTTCCAGCAACGATTGGGCTATCGATTTTAGCTGAACCAGCTTATACTATTTTTTACGAACAAAAGGAATTGGGGACAGAAATTTTAAGATTGTATGCGCCAGTTGCTATTCTGTTTGCATTATTTTCTGTTACTGCTGCTGTATTACAAGGAATAAATGAGCAGCGTTTTACGATTTTGAGTTTGCTTACGGGATTGCTTGTAAAGCTCAGCCTTAATATCCCGCTGATAAAAATGCTAGAAACAAAGGGAGCTGTAGTCGCAACTGCACTTGGATATACGGCAGCAATTATCATTAACTTAATTGTGATTCATAAATTTGCTCAATATTCGTTTAAGTTTGCATTGAGAAGAGTATTCTTGATTTTCATTTTCTCAGGGGTCATGGGGATTGGTACACTTGCTGTTTATGAGGGGCTGACTTTATTTTTATCGCCAGGTGAAAAATTCAGCTCGATGATCATTGTAGTTGTTTGTGCCCTAGTTGGCTGTGGAATTTACTTTTATCTCGGCTTCCGCTCAAAATTAATTGACCGTTTGTTCGGTGACAAAGTAACTAAAATTAAAAGAAAACTTCGTCTCCGAATTTAGGGAAAAAAATGGTCCTGCTCATTATATAAGCGAGGACCATTTTCTAAGTTTTTTAGGAATCTGTATTTTTAATAAGATTCATATTCAGGGCGGAAGAAGCCTAGGCGACGTTCAATTCTATCGACACGGCGGTCTAACTGCATAAATTGACGCTCTAGACGATCTAATCTTCTACTGATGTTGCCATCCCACGGAGGTCCTCCAGGGAATCCAGTGCCTGGAAAACCAGTACCCGGGAAACCAGTTCCTGGGAACCCTGTTCCTGGGGCACCAGTTCCTGGGAATCCACCAGGAAAAAATTGTGTTTGACCTTGTTGACGATAGTCCATCATTCTTATCTCCTCCTCAAAATTAACAGTTCAAGCATGATAATAGTTTATGTGGAGAAGGTAAAAAGGGGTGGGCGATTGCCTATAAATATTGGAGTGATTGTTAGTGAGAATTGATAAATTACTATCAAACTTAGGATTTGGTAGTCGTAAAGAGGTAAAAAAAATTTTAAAAAATGGTTCAATTAAAGTAAATGGTGAGATTGTAAAAGATTCAGGCCATCATATTAATGTCGAATATGATAAGGTAACCGTTCACGGTGAAGAGGTCCATTATCGCGAATTCATTTATTTGATGATGAACAAACCACCTGGAGTTATCTCCGCAACGGAGGATAATTATGAAGAAACAGTGATTGATTTGCTCGAAATCGAAGACTCCATATTTGAGCCTTTCCCTGTTGGAAGACTGGATAAAGATACAGAGGGATTGCTGCTAATTACAAATGACGGGCAACTTGCTCACCGATTGCTTTCTCCAAAAAAGCATGTACCGAAAACCTACTTTGCTGTGATTGATGGTGTCGTAACAAATGAGGATGTTCAAGCTTTTAAACAAGGGGTTATTCTTGATGATGGCTATCATACGCAACCGGGGGAATTAAATATTCTTAAATCGGGAATTCGTTCTGACATTGAATTAACAATAACAGAAGGGAAATTTCATCAAGTGAAAAGAATGTTCCAGTCTGTAGGAAAACGAGTTATTTATTTGAAAAGGATTAAAATGGGTTCGCTCATATTAGATGAAGCACTTGAACTTGGGGAATACCGCGAGTTGACAAATGAAGAAGTGGACAAATTAATGAATGACTATGGGGCGAAATGATGAACTGTAAAAGATATTTTAACAATTGAAAAGCCGCATAAAAATAGAACCGGATAAGGCATCGGCCGGTTCTGTAGAGTTTTAAAAAATCACTCTAGTAGCTTTTGCTTTCGTTCTATGAAGTCATTTTCACCTTTTTTTGTGTTATTGTCCATTTACCACGGCTGGGGCTCATTACTAAGTCGTTATATGCCAGGACATTTAAATCCCGCTGTATGGTCCTTGGTGTAATGCCAAATTCCTCTACAAGATCCTGGGTTGTTACAGTTCCATTCTGATGAATGAACATGTAAATGGATTTGATTCGGTTTATCTTCCGGTTAGTTGAAGGTTTCAAACAACCACTCCCTATCCTAAATTAAACCATTGACATAATTCTACAACCAACAGCTCATTGAAGATGAATCTTAGACTTATGTAATTTTTCTTTTCCAGCCAACTCCTTTTTAGGTACCGTTATTAGCAGGTTGTACTTATTCTCTTTAAACTATTGTACCCTTAATAACAATAAATTTCCACTCAAGTGCATAAATTTACAAAATATTAATCTTTTTTTAACAATAAATGTTCGTCTTTCCCTCCTTAATTAAACGTTATCCTACTATATGACGCTCTATAGACTGATTATTACTCGAAAGTTGAAAATTCAGAAATATGTAATATAAATAAAACCGGTAGAAATAGAGAAAGTGGCGGAAAGATAAGGTAAAATAAAAATAATTAACAAAAAGAACTTCTCCTTTTTAATGGACGATTTGAACGATTACATAACTTGGAGGAATTACGATGGAACCGATACACTGGTCAGAGGAAGTAGAAAAACGAAAGGCAAGTTTGATTAGTGAGACTCAGCAATTATTAAAGATCAAAAGTGTTCTTGATGAAGAGAGGGCTACACCTGAGGCTCCACTGGGCTCCGGAGTCAAGCAAGCGTTGCAATTTATGCTTACATTGGGTGAGAAGGAAGGATTTATCGCAAAAAATATTGGAAATGTAGCTGGCCATCTAGAATTTGGCGAAGGGGAGGAAATTGTCGGGATTTTATGTCATGTAGATGTTGTCCCTGAAGGCGACGGTTGGACGAGCGACCCATTTGGAGCAGAAATTCGTGATGGGAAAATTTTTGCCCGTGGAGCAATTGATGACAAAGGACCGACTATGGCTGCTTTTTATGCGATGAAAATCGTCAAAGAGCTAGGCCTTCCGCTAAAAAGAAGGGTCAGAATGATCATTGGTACAGATGAAGAAAGCGATTGGCGTTGTGTTGAACATTATTTTAAACATGAAGAAATGCCACAAATGGGTTTTGCACCTGATGCTGATTTCCCAATTATCTATGCGGAAAAAGGAATTTCCGATTTTGAAATCCTCATGAAAACCGGACTGGACAGAGAAGCAAATGGGGATGTGGAAGTTCTCGAATTTTCATCTGGGAGAAGATACAACATGGTCCCTGACTTTGCCACAGCTTCCCTATATGTGCCAACGATTCAGACGGTGATTGTCCAGCAATATAAGGAATTTAAAAAGAAGTACAAGCTTGAAGGGAATTGTCATGTGGATCAAGGGATTCTTATCTTGAACCTTCATGGAGTTTCTGCTCATGGAATGGAACCGGATAATGGGAAAAATGCTGGGTTATTCATGGCCAATTTTCTTGCCGGTTTGAAGTTAGATGAAAATGCGCAGAAATATTTTAAGTTTGTTTCAAGTTATTTAGGCCAAGAGTCTCGTGGACAAGCTTTTAATATTGCCTATTCCGATGATATTACAGGAGATTTAACCATCAATGTTGGCAAACTGGAATATACGAAACAAGCAGGTGGAAAATTAGGAATCAATTTGAGATATCCAGTGACAATGGACTTCGAAAATGTCTTAGACCGATTGAAGAAACTTTTGACAAAGGCAGGATTTACTGTTGGGAACTTTTCCAATTCA
The DNA here is from genome assembly GCF_016879755.1 of Bacillus sp. B15-48. Classification (GTDB taxonomy): domain Bacteria; phylum Bacillota; class Bacilli; order Bacillales; family Cytobacillaceae; genus Mesobacillus_B. The sequence continues at coordinate 886,609 of NZ_WOFU01000002.1, read as the reverse complement.
AAACCTCATCATGTAGATGAAAATGAGTTTCTGATTCAAAAACTGAAAAAAGTATATGAAGAGCAAACAGGAGAACCAGCAACATTGCTGTCAATTGGTGGCGGTACATATGCTCGCTCGTTAAAATCTGGGGTTGCATTTGGACCGTTATTCCCAGGAAGTCCAGACATAGCCCACCAAAAGGATGAATACATGGTTATTGAAGATATGCTCAAGGCAACGGCTATCTATGCACAAGCAATTTATGAGCTTGCAGGGAATATAGACTAGGAGGAGAAGAAGAGGATGTCATTTGTCATTTTAAACGGGGAATTGATTAAAAGGGAACAGGCAACCATTGATATTGAGGACCGAGGTTATCAGTTTGGTGATGGAGTTTACGAAGTGGTTCGAGTCTATAACGGGAAACTCTTTACAGGTGATGAACATTTACAGCGTTTAGAAAAAAGTGCTGCTAGTATTGGCATGCAAATTCCGTTTCCAGTGGAACAATTGAAGGACCAGCTCGTCCAACTGATTGATAAAAATAAGTTAACATTGGGCACGGTGTATTTACAATTTACCAGAGGAATTTCTCCGCGTAAACATCCATTTCCCCCTGAGAATGTAAAAACAACATTTGTTGCTTATACGAGAGAAGCGGGACGTCCAGAAGAAAAGATGTTACAAGGTGTCAAAGCAATCATTACCGAAGACATTCGTTGGCTTCGTTGTGATATAAAAAGCTTAAATTTGCTTGGGAATTTGCTCGCGAATCAAAAAGCCGCTGAAGCTGGCTGTGATGAAGCAGTATTACATCGTGATGGGTTGGTGACAGAAGGAAGTCACTCAAATATTTCAATTGTTAAGGGTGGCAAAGTTCAAACACATCCAGCCAATCAATTTATTTTGAATGGAATATCCAGAAAAGTAATGCTCGCTATTTGTGAACGTGAAGGTATCTCTGTGATTGAGGAAACTTTTACTGTTGATGAATTATTAAAAGCGGACGAAGTGTTTTTGACGGGAACAACAGTGGAAGTGATGCCTATCGTTGAAATCGATGGAAAACAAGTAGGCGATGGCCAACCTGGTCAATTGACAAGAAAATTACAAGAGTGGTTTAAATTAGAAATTGAGGCTCAATGTGGAAGCTTATAATCAATTTTAGAGGGGTTGCTCACGAGCAGTTCCTCTTTTTTTTACGAATACTGAACCAAGGAATTATCATTTTAAAAACGGATGATACGTTAAACTAATGACGTAATAGAAGGGAGAACAATATGTCTCAACAAGTTCAAAAGTCTCAATCTCATTATTTTTATGCTGTTGCTATCCCAGATGAAATAAAAACTAAATTACATAAAATGAATCAAAAAGTACAAGAATCATGCCCTTTTAAACGTTGGGTTCATAATCAGGATCTTCATCTGACCTTGGCGTTTCTTGGTGCTGCATCTGAAGAAAAGCTAGCAGCCTCGATACGTAATGTCAAAGATCAATTGCCAATCCCAGCTTTTACATTATCAATTGATCATTTAGGCGTTTTTGGGAAAATAGATTCACCAAGAATTTTTTGGGCAGGAATCGCTGAACAGCAGGAATTAGCAGAAAACAGAAAGAAGGTATTTCGAGCTTGTCATTTAGCGGGATTTGAGTTAGAGACTAGGGCCTTTCATCCTCATATTACTTTAGCGAGAAAATGGATAGGTGAATTCCCATTCTCGAAAGAACGTCTTGATGAGTTGAATCCGTTTTTAGAGCACCCTATTCGATTTCAAGTGAAAAATATTGTTTTGTACAAGACGAATATAGGGAAAGAACCTAAATATGAAGCAATTAAGATTTTTGATTTAACGAATGATTAATGGATTTATTTTAAAAAAGTAATCTGTAATTATTCGCTCCCTCCCATTAATATAAATAAATATGAAAGTGATTACAAAGGCGGATGTCAATGAAGCAGGTTTATTTTATCGTCAACCGACAGGCAAAAAATGGCCAGTGCCGGAAGATTTGGGGCAAGGTTGAAAAACAATTAAAAAAAGAGAATGTAAGTTATCATGCTTTTTATACTGAATATTCGGGTCATGCAACAAAATTAGTTGAATCTATAGTAAAAGAAATAGGTGAGACACCCTGTTTAATTATTGGAATCGGAGGAGACGGAACGATTCACGAAATCGTCAATGGTTCCGTTGGAAAAGAGAATGTGTCAATCGCTTTTATTCCTGGTGGATCTGGAAATGACTATGCGCGAGGGTTTCATATCCCGAAGGAAATAAAAGCTGCACTAAATTTAATTTTCGACCAACCGTTCGTAAAAAAAATTGATGTTGGGAAAGTTCATAATCGTGAAGGAAAAGACATTTATTTTGTCAATAGTATGGGGGCAGGATTTGATGCTGCGATATGCGAAGAAGCAAATCAATCAAAGCTGAAGGCAAAGCTGAACCTATTTTCGCTAGGGAGTCTTGCTTATGTAACGATCTTAATTAAAAAGCTCTTTCAGCATATTTGTGTGGATATGGTTTTGTCGATTGATGGTCTCGAATACGAATTTAGGAACGTTTGGTTCATTACCGTTTCAAATCAGGTTTATTACGGTGGTGGCATGAAAATTGCTCCTGATGCAAACCCAACAGATGGATTATTAAACATTACAGTTGTCCATAATTTATCTAAATGGAAGTTGCTATTTGTTTTTATTACCGTATTTTGGGGAGGACATCGTAAGTTTAAAGAGGTCAACACTTATACAGGGAGGAATGTTTCGATTCAATCAGACCATCCATTTCCTATCCATGCAGATGGAGAAGTAATTGGTACTACCCCTGTACAGGTCCAAGTTTGTGAAAAGTCCCTTACTATTATAGCTGGTGCATAAATCATCAGGGAGGTGAAGTGATCTTGAGTATTGAACGTCATTTTCACGCTTATTTGGATCAATTACAAATGATTACAATCTTACTTCCTTATTCTTATCATGGCGGAAATTCAAGTTCCTTTTATTTAGCGAGTGATGAAAATAAAACCCCTTTGACTATAGAGGATGTTCATAAACATCCACAGTTTGTAAAATATATTTGTTTTGCACCATTTAAGTTAGCGATTGGGGAAATTTACTATATACATGATCAATATGACGGAAAAACAGATCTACAAATAGGAGCGGTGATAAGGACTCAGGAATTTGATGAAAAGTTCTTTTATGAAGGAAAAGACTTGGGCATGACGGTTTTAGAGAACAAGATTATCTTTAAAGTGTGGGCTCCAACCGCAACAAATGTAAAATTGAAGCTAATAAATAAACGGGAAAAAGAGAATGTGTGGACAATGCAACGTCAGGAAAAAGGGGTCTGGTCTATTGAGTTAGATCGCAGTGTTGAAGGGTCACGATACTTTTTTCTTGCGAGAATTAATCTCGAATGGCGTGAGGCCGTGGATCCGTATGCTCGTGCTGTTTCAGAGAACGGCAAAGCAGGAGTGGTTATTGACCTAGAGAAAACGAAAATGGCGAAAGTGAATCTTCCATCCATTTCAAATCCTTGTGATGCGATTATTTACGAAACTCATATTCGTGATTTAACGATCCATCCACACAGCGGTGTAAAAAAGAAAGGGACTTATTTAGGTGCCTCAGAGCTTGGGACGGTAAGCCGCTCAGGTGAAGTCACGGGCTTATCCTATATAAAAGACTTAGGAGTGACACATATTGAGTTTCTCCCGTTTAATGACTTTGCAGGAGTAGATGAATTGGCCCCTTCATTGGCTTATAATTGGGGCTATAATCCAATCCATTATAATGTGCCTGAGGGTAGCTATTCAACAAATCCTCGTGATCCGTATAAAAGAATTACTGAACTAAAAAAATTGATTGAAACCATTCATTCCGAAGGACTTAGGGTAATAATGGATGTTGTATATAATCACGTTTATATAAGGGAAGAGTCTCCATTTGAACAATTGGTACCCGGTTACTATTTTCGCCATGATGAACATGGTTTCCCTTCAAATGGAACTGGAGTTGGAAATGATTTTGCATCCGAGCGATTAATGGCAAGAAAGTTTATTCTTGATTCAGTTGAATACTGGATGAAGGAATATCAAATAGATGGACTACGTTTTGATTTAATGGGGATATTGGATATCGAAACAATGCAAAAGATTAGCGATATCGTTTATGAAATTAATCCTTCTGCGATTATTATCGGTGAGGGTTGGGATTTAAATACGCCAATTCCTATTAGTGAGAAAGCAAGTATTAGAAACCAACAAAAAATCCCTTCAATTGGTCAGTTCAATGATTGGTTCCGAGATACAATTAAGGGGAGTACCTTTAACTTATATGACAAAGGTTACGTATTAGGAAATGAACGAACAACAGAGGCTGCTAAACAAGTGATTGCGGGGAGTATCAGCATAAATAAACGAAAAGGTGGCTTATTTACGGAGCCCCATCAAAGCGTGAACTATGTTGAGTGTCATGATAATCATACTTTATGGGATAAATTAAGTTCATACGATGTAGTAGATTATATCAAAAAAAGACATCGGTTAGCTACATCAATGGTCATCCTTTCTCAAGGCATTCCATTTCTTCATAGCGGGCAAGAGTTTTTCCGTACAAAAGCCGGAATCGGCAATAGTTATCAATCTTCAGATGAGATTAATTGGTTGGATTGGGATCGGAGAGACCGCTACATTGAGAATGTAAACTATATAAAGGGAATTATTTCAATCAGAAAATCTTATAAACCTTTTCGGTTGTCTAGCTCAAATTTAATTCGTAAACATATGAGCTTCTTATCTATGCCACAGCCTATGATAGGATATATGCTCTCAAATGTACGGGAATACGGTGAATGGGATAAAATAATCGTCTATTTTAATCCAACGGCAACTGAGAGAATGGTTGAGCTCCCTGAAGAGTCAAAATGGACAGTATTAGCGAATCATAAACAAGCTTCTGCATTGCCAGTCGATTGTTTTTTGGGGCAAAAGGCAAAAATTATGCCCTGTTCTTTGCTTATTGTCGTAAAATAAACAGCATAAATCCAAAGAAACATTCTAGAGTGGGAAGTAAATTAAACAAGTAGACTTGACGGGGAAAGCATATAGGAGATAAAATTTATTAAGATAGCTATGATGTACTCTCATTTAATAGCTGTCTTTTTTCATTCATTTGGAAAATGAACAAAATCTCTCGCTTTTGAATAGATAGTGACATATATTGAAGGTGAACAACTTTGGACGATTTATTAGGACATGAATGGGAGATTATTCCTGCTGGTGGAGCGACAGGCACCGCTTATTTTGCTCGGTATGAGGAACAGCGGCTGTTTTTAAAACGGAATTCTTCCCCTTTTCTTGCAGTCTTATCTGCAGAAGGAATTGTCCCGAAACTTATTTGGACAAAAAGATTAGAAAATGGAGATGTTATTACTGCTCAGCAGTGGTTAACAGGTCGAGAACTAAAGTCCACGGAAATGGAAGAGAACCGAGTGGCTAAGCTCTTGAACAAAATTCACCGTTCCAAGCCTCTACTCAATATGCTTACGAGACTAGGAAAAACACCAATTCAGCCGGAAACCATTCTGGATATTATTAAAGAAGAAATTGACGTAGGGCTATCCGGGCATCCAAGTGTTGTGGGAGCGATGGATTTTTTAACAAAAGAATTAAAAAACATTGATTATGAAGAAAAGGTTGTTTGCCATTGTGATGTCAATCATAACAACTGGTTGCTTACGGAAAACAACCAGTTGTACTTAATCGATTGGGATGGAGCTTTAATTGGAGACCCTGCAATTGATCTGGGTCTACTCCTTTATTCTTATATACCTGAAGAAAAATGGGAGGACTGGCTCAATCTCTACGGGTTGCCGCTTACAGAGAATTTAAGGTTGCGCATGAAATGGTATGTGCTTGCACAAATATTGATGTCCATTAATTGGCATAAACATAAGAACCGTCTAACAGAAATGGATAGATGGGTGGTTTTTCTTGAAAATTCAATGTGATTGATCAAGAAAATTGTCCAATATCATCTACCCAATTTGTAATATTTTCTTGGTTCGATAAAATATGCTCATCTAAATTAGAGGAATATTTTCCATGTTGGCTGTAATTATAGATTTCTTGTAAGATTGGCTTAACATGGTGGTCGATTTCTGTGTTAACCATTAATGATTTTACCAATCGTTCCATTTGTTCGCATTCGGAAACTGATCCACAACAATCTGTCTGTTGATTGCTTAAAATATCTGTTAAAAGATTAACTTGGTCTTGGTAGCTAAGCGGCATAACATTCACCCTTTCATATTTAAAATAATGGGGAAAAAGGAATCCACATCGTTTATTTTGTGGATTCCTTTTTTCTTTATGCAGGTTTAACTTGAAAAATAGCCGTTACCCATGATATCTTTTGAAAGAATGAATGATTAGAGGTGTGTTATGAGATTACGAAATAAGCCTTGGGCTAAAGATAAGTTATTAGAATATCCACAGTTTGTTATCCTTGAACCAGAACAGCATCGTGGACACTGGGATAAAGTGTTTGCTGTGGCACAGCCGATCCATATTGAAATTGGCACAGGGAAAGGGCGCTTTATTACGGAAATGGCAAAAGCGAATCCTCATATTAATTATATAGGAATTGAACTTCAAGTAAGTGTCATTGTGTCAGCATTAGACAGACTAATTGAAGCGGACTTGCCAAATTGTAAGCTGATGAATGTGAATGCTGAAGAACTAGAGAATTATTTTTCTGCTAGTGATGTTGAACGTGTTTATTTGAATTTTTCTGATCCATGGCCAAAAACACGTCATGAAAAACGCCGCTTAACTTTTAAAAGCTTTTTGTCTGTATATGAGAAAATATTAGTGAAGAATGGTGAGGTTCATTTTAAAACGGATAATCAAGGATTATTTGAATACTCATTAATGAGCTTTTCACAATATGGGATGCTTTTGAAATATGTAAGTCTTGACTTACATAACAGCGAGTTTGAAGGAAATGTGATGACCGAATATGAACAGAAATTTTCATCACGTGGAAATCGGATCTATCGATGCGAAGTGCAATTTCAATCAAAATAACGGGGAAACTTGTGGTTATTCCGCAAGTTTTTTATTTTTAATTTTTCTGAATTTAAAGTAAAATAAAACATTATGGTGATAGGTAGGGATAAGTGTGGAGAAACTCGAATTAGCAGGTTTCACTTTTACTTGGCTTAAAGGTGGGGGGACTCATCTCGATGGAGGGGCGATGTTTGGGGTTGTCCCTAAAGCTTTATGGTCGAAGAAATATGACGTGAACGAAAAAAATCAAATTGAATTACGCACAGATCCGATTCTTGTACAAACAGCCGGGAAAAATTATTTAATTGAATCAGGGATTGGGAATGGGAAATTAACTTCAAAGCAAAAACGAAATTTTGGTGTCGAGGAAGAATCATCTGTTGAGGAATCTTTAGCAAAACTTGGAGTATCAGTAAAAGATATTGATTATGTTCTGATGACTCATATGCATTACGACCATGCATGCGGACTAACGAAAGAAGTTGATGGCCAATTTGTTTCAGTCTTTCCCAATGCAAAGATCGTTACTTCGGAAATGGAATGGAACGAAATCCGCAATCCGAACATTCGCTCTAAGGCTACCTACTGGAATCAAAACTGGGAACCGATAGAAGAGCAGGTTGTCACTTTTGAGGAAGAGTGGTGCTGTAATTCGATAAAAATGATCCATACCGGTGGACATAGTGCTGGTCATTCAATTATCGTTTTTGAAAACGGGAATGACACTGTTGTCCATATGGCTGATTTAATGGCGACTCATGCACATCAAAATATTCTTTGGGTGATGGCATATGATGATTATCCAATGACTTCTATCAATGCAAAGCAAAAATGGATGAAATTTGCTTTAGAAAGAAACGCATGGTTTACTTTTTACCATGATGCCGTTTATCGAGCAATCAAGCTGGATGAAAAGGGAGATATTTGTAAGGCTGTCCGGAGAGAAAAATAAAAAAGGCCTGCGGTACTGCCGAAACGGGTTCTCTTTAACGGTGAAAAACACTTCTTTATCTCATCTTTCTTAAATAGAAGACCAGTCCTTAAGTGAGTAACTAGCGAAAGGAAAATAAGCGGAGATTTTCCGGTTATGCAAATAAAAATCGCCCATTTTCACGTTTATTGAGTAAATAGACGGAATCTCTCCGTTTATTTAAGCTATTTTCAATGATATTTGCTAATTAAGCGGAAATTTTCCGTCTATTATTGATAAGTGTCAAAGAAGGTAAGTCGGATTAACGATAAGGCAGGGCAAATTCTAACATGGTGCCCTGCTTTTTTCTTATTGCACCTCAAAAAGAGAACCTGATAGATACTGCCACAGGTCCTTTAGTAAATTGGATTTGTTTCAATGATAGTCCCGGTTGCAGCATCTGCAATAAATTCATATATCTCAGATTGGCCATTTACATTGCGGCTAATTCCACCTTTATATACACGATATTGAATAGGAGACTGCGAATAGGGCTCAACATCCATATTAATCCATGATCCGCTAATAGCACCTTCTTTTTTGAAAGCAATTTTCACTTCTTCCAAAACTTCCTCAGGTGAGATTGTTTTTGTTCGGGAGGTTGCTTCTTTAACTTCTTTAACGATAAAAGCACCGGCCACCCCTGAGCACACTCCAATTAGGAAATACTTCCAATTCATAGCAGGCCTCCTCAGTTTAGAAAAGTCATTATTTATTTCTTATCATAACAAAAATAGAAAGGGCAATAAAGGGATTTATTTCCGTCCTTGTAAGAATAAAACATGATTGATTGGCAACATAAATCGTTTTTCTGTAAAATAAAATTTGTACATACAAAAAAAGTGGGAAATTAAATTAGGATTAAGGAGGTAAAATAATGAATAAAGAGACTTTAACAATGTTTAAGACGTTGACAGAGCTTCCTGGGGCTTCCGGGTTTGAGCATGGTATTCGTCAGTATATGCGAAGCCAATTAGAGCAATATGCGGAGGAAATTGTTCAAGATAATTTAGGCAGCATCTTTGGTGTGAAGAAAGGCCAATTAGATGGGCCGACGATCATGGTGGCAGGCCATATGGATGAAGTAGGTTTCATCGTCACATCCATAACAAAAAATGGGATGATTCGCTTTCAAACTCTTGGTGGCTGGTGGAGTCAAGTCCTCCTAGCTCAACGTGTTCAAATCATAACGGACAATGGACCGGTTATCGGGGTAATCGGCTCCATCCCACCACATTTATTAGATGAAGCAAAACGTAATAAACCAATGGATATAAAGGATATGTTAATCGATATTGGTGCGGATGATAAAGAGGATGCCGAAAAGATTGGGATCAAGCCCGGCCAGCAAATCGTACCAATTTGTCCGTTTACACCGATGGCAAACAATAAAAAGATTTTAGCTAAAGCGTGGGACAATCGATATGGTTGCGGGCTGGCGATTGAGCTGTTGAAAGAAGTAAAAGAAGAAACTTTACCTAATATTCTATACTCTGGAGCAACAGTACAAGAAGAAGTTGGTTTAAGAGGGGCGAGAACATCGTCTAATTTAATTAAACCTGATCTTTTTTTCGCGCTAGACGCAAGTCCGGCAAATGATATGACAGGTGATAAAAATGAGTTTGGCCAGTTGGGAAAGGGAGCGCTTTTAAGGATATTTGATCGTACGATGGTTACTCACATAGGTATGAGGGAATTTATTCTTGATACAGCAGAGACACATCAAATTCCTTACCAATATTTTGTGTCCCAAGGAGGAACGGATGCTGGTCAAGTGCATATTTCGAATGAAGGAGTACCAAGTAGTGTAATTGGAATTTGCTCTCGGTATATTCACACTCATGCTTCGATGATCCATGTCGATGATTATGCAGCTGCAAAGGAATTATTAGTTAAACTTGTTCGTTCTTGTGATCAGACAACAGTAGCAACGATTAAAGGGAAATAGGTATATGAAGGTTTTGGGAGGCAGATAAAACTGCCTCCTATTGTATTTTAAGATTTCCTCCTGTGTTGAAACGGTCGAAGAATTTATGACGATTTTTTGAAAGCTAATTAGCATTACAGACATTTTTAGCTCCTAAGCTTGTCACTTATTCGTTCGTAGCGGTATGATGGAGAAGGGATTGTAGAAGAGTAAGGAGGAAATAAAAGTGGGAAAATTGAGCTGGACAGCCTTACTTATATTTACCGTACTAATTCTAAGTTCTTGTTCGGTATCGTTTGAGGATGAATTAACTGAAGCACGTAAAGCTGCCGAAATAGAGGTTAATCAAGAACCGGAACAAGCGAACGAAAGCAATGACGAGATAGAATATTTTTTGCCTTCTGGGGTTGAAAAGAAAGAGGAAACACCGAATAATATTCTTTTGAATAATGGATCCAAGACGTATATCTTATTTTATAATCAGCGCGAAGACCATGGCAGCAAGGTTGTCTATGAATCCACATTAAACTTACATCCAGAATGGGATGGGCATTTTACTTTTGAACAGGATGGGAAGTTCGGTTATTTCCTCGTAAAGAAAATCGATGATGGAGTAAATCAAGTGGTGACCGGTATCGGAGGAGTTAAATTGACCACTGAGACAAAAAGTCTAAAATCAGATGTAGACACAATGATGAAGATTGTCAATTCAGTGACGATAAAGTGAGCGGCTGCTAGCGTGCTCACTTTTCTTTTTTATTTTTGGCGTTAAGAATGAACATATCTACAATATATGGTTTCACTTTCGAGTGCTGTTTGGTTTCTTTTTTATTGTTGCAGGTTTAAAATGTAAACACAGTGTTTTGAAAAATGGAGGAATGAATGGTGGAAAAACTAAAGTCACTTGAACAATTTAAAGAGCTAAAAAAAGAAGGAAAACATATTTTTTTATTTTCTGCTGATTGGTGTCCTGATTGTCGGTTTATTGATCCAATCCTTCCAGAGATTGAAAAAACATTCTCAGACTATCGTTTTGTTTATATCGACAGGGACGACTTTATCGATCTTTGTATTGAGTTAGACATTTTCGGAATTCCAAGCTTCCTTGCTTATGAAGACGGAAAGGAATTGGGCCGCTTTGTCAGCAAACAACGGAAAACAAAAGCACAAATTGAAGAATTTATTGGAGGGCTTGTTTAAATAATGGACAGTAAGAAATTGAGAAAAATTCTTGAAGAAAGATTAAAGCATCCAGATCGTTTAATAAAGTTTGATCGCGAAAAAGATTTGCTGAGAATTGAAAATAAACAGACTGGTCGAGGAATCACCATCGAATTGCCAGGGGTTATCGCCAAGTGGCATTCCGAAAAGGAACAAGCAATTGATGAAACGGTTTATTATGTAGTTGAGGGATTAACGGCCATGGAAGAGGAGGTTCACCTTTCAGGGCAGGAAAGAAATATTTTTCCTGTAATTCGCTCTACATCTTTTCCGGATCAAGCAGAAGAAGGGGTTCCGTTTTTCTTTGATCCCCATACTGCCGAAACACGTATTTATTATGCGCTTGATTTGGGGAAAACCTATCGGCTAATTGATAAAAATTTATTAGCCAGGGAGGGCTGGGGAGAAGCACAAGTTAGAGAAACAGCTTTATTTAATCTCCGGTCGTTATCCGCAGAATTTAAAAAGGATGAAGTAGCAGGCAATCTTTTTTATTTTTTAAATTCAAATGATGGTTATGATGCAAGTAGAATTCTAAATGAACCATTAATAAATAAGATGAAAGCGAAAGTTGAAGGAACATTGGCGATTGCAGTCCCGCATCAGGATGTATTAATTATTGCTGATATACGTAATAACACTGGATATGATATTCTTGCTCAAATGACCATGAGTTTTTTTGCAAGTGGGAGGGTACCAATTACTGCGCTTTCTTTCCTTTATGAAGATGGTGAGCTTGAACCGATTTTCATATTAGGAAAAAATAAAAGAAAATAGGTTTATTTTCAGCCCTTAACCGGGCTTTTCCTTTTTTCTCTTCTCGTTCGGCACATGAGAGAATTGTCCTATTCTTTTAAGTTAGTCTCGATTAATGGACAAATACTGTTAAAATAGGAATGAATGAAAAAAGAAAGAGTGATTAGTTTGAGTTGGATTAAACGTATTTTGCAAATGTTTCGAGGAGAAGAGGAGAAAGCACAACCCAATGATAAAAACTCAATAGAAAACGATATACATAAACCGTACAATCTGCTCGATGATCGGTATGAGAGAGAAGGCAAAAAGGAGTTAGACGCTAGGGTGTTGTATAAATATCCAAAGGGTAAATTTAAATTCCCTCTGATTCCAGATGAGATAGAAAAGGAACAAAAGAAGCAAAAAGAGGATGTAAAGAAAGAGGAGCCTTCTTTTTATGAGCCTGTTCAGGAAAATGCGAGTGAATTTAGACGAATAGAAAAACGAGAAAAGGGACATATGTTCCGCCCAACTGAGATCCCTTCACCCATATTTGCTTTTCAACGGTCTAAACAAGAGGAACCTGTCGAGTTTGAGTTGAATACTTTTGCGAGCAACAAAGAAACACCAATTGAGCCGATACTAAAACAGCAAGAAACGGTAAAAGTTATACAACCCATACCTACGGCTAGAGGGTCAGAAAACGAAAGTAGAGCAAACATCAAAGAAGAGGGAAGCATCCAAAGACAAGAAAACATCAAAGAAGAAGGAAACATCCAAAGACAGGAAAACATAAAAGAAGAAGAAAGCATCCAAAAAGAGAAAGAAAACACAAAAGCAGAAAGCATCCATAAAGAAGAAAATAAACCGAAAGAAACGACTCAGTTTTTAAAGGAAGCAGATCCGACTACATTGATTAAAGAGGATTCAACAAAAGAAGCGCAAGTGAATATGGGAGAACCTCAAATTGCAGCCACGATTGAAACATCAAGTGAGCGTCCGAAGAAAAAGCATGTCCCTTTCAATGTTTTAATGTTGAAACAGGACAAGAAAAAACTTGAAGAACAAAAAGAGAGGAAGAAAAAGAGCAACGATCCTCTTCATGAACAAAAAATAGTGCCAATCGAAAATGCTTCTTCTGAAATGAAGGAGAGCGACATAAAATGGAACTTAGAATCGAAGCATATACAAGAAAGAGAGGAGGCATATTTATATCCTCCCCTTGATCTTCTTCATCCCCCAGTAATGATTGAAACAAATAAAGATTGGCTAAACGAACAAGAAGAGATTTTAAATGTGACATTAAGAAATTTTAATGTTGGAGCAAAAGTGGTTAATGTTACCCAAGGACCTTCTGTGACTCGTTTTGAAGTACAGCCTGAGCCAGGCGTGAAAGTAAATAAAATTACGAATCTAGCAGATGATATTAAGCTAGGCTTAGCTGCAAGAGATATTCGAATTGAAGCACCTATTCCTGGTAAACACGCGATTGGAATTGAAGTCCCAAATGCATCAAGTCGACCGGTGTTAATTAGTGAAATAATTCGTACAAATGGGTTTAGCGAAACAGCTTCCCCGCTTGCTGTTGCCTTAGGATTAGATATTTCAGGTAACCCAATCATCACAGATTTAAAGAAGATGCCTCACGGTCTCATAGCTGGTGCTACAGGTTCAGGGAAAAGTGTATGTATTAATACGATGCTTGTTAGTCTAATCTATAAGGCGCACCCAGATGAAGTGAAGTTACTATTAATTGATCCGAAAATGGTGGAGTTAGCGCCATACAATCATATCCCACATCTTGTCAGTCCAGTTATTACGGATGTTAAAGCTGCTACAGCCTCACTAAAATGGGCTGTTGAAGAAATGGAAAGACGTTATGAGTTGTTTGCACACACTGGCGTGAGGGAGATAAATCGGTATAATGAAATGGTTAACGAACATGGTCGGAATGAAGAAAAGTTACCTTTTATTGTCATTGTCATTGATGAACTTGCGGATTTAATGATGATGTCTCCCGCCGATGTTGAGGAAGCGATTTGCCGCATTGCTCAAAAAGCGCGGGCATGTGGAATCCATTTAATTATTGCAACACAAAGGCCTTCTGTTGATGTTATTACCGGTTTAATTAAGGCGAATGTTCCTACTAGGATTGCCTTTTCTGTATCATCTCAAGTAGACTCACGAACCATTATTGACATAAGTGGTGCTGAGAAGCTCCTTGGGCGGGGAGATATGCTCTTTTTAGAAAACGGTTCTTCTAAGCCTTACCGATTACAAGGGACTTTTGTTTCTGATCAGGAAATTGATGATGTTGTTGCTTTTGTTCGAAAACAACGCACACCAGAATATTTGTTCGAACAGGATGAACTGATTAAGAAGGCACAAGTAACAGAGGAAGAGGATGAGCTTTTTTATGAAGCTTGTGCTTATGTAATCGAACAAGGGGGAGCATCAACTTCCAGTCTACAGCGACGATTTAAAGTAGGTTATAATCGAGCTGCGAGATTGATTGATATGATGGAACAAAATGGTTTCATTTCCGAGGGGCGAGGGAGTAAACCCAGAGATGTCCTCATTTCTGCAGAGGATTTAGAAGCCACATATGAAGGAAGCAAAATGTATTAATTAATCATATTGATTATAAAAGTGAATATTAGAGATGCAATAGTTTTTACAAATGAAAAATGATATAATGTATCAATACTTAAGATTCGATAGTTAAACGGTTTGTTGTCAACATCTTAATATGAGCAAATTACGCTAACTGTCATATACTGTGTTACATACAGACGTTTGTTGGAGGTTCTTTATATGACTATTTACCATTTTGTAGGTATAAAGGGGTCTGGTATGAGCGCACTTGCTCAAATTCTCCATGATATGGATTATAATGTACAGGGCTCTGATGTCGAAAAACATTTCTTTACCCAGATCGCCCTTGAACAATCAGGAATAAAGATCCTTCCTTTTAACAAGGATAATATTCAACCGGGAATGACGATTATTGCTGGGAATGCTTTTCCAGATACACATGAAGAAATTCAGCGTGGGATGGAGCTAGGGCTACCGATTATTCGTTATCATCGTTACCTCGGTGATTTCATGGAAAAATTTACAAGTGTTGCTGTAACTGGAGCGCATGGCAAGACATCGACAACTGGTTTATTAGCCCATGTCATGAATGGAGCAAAGCCGACTTCATTTTTAATCGGAGACGGTACAGGCAAAGGGGACAAGGAAGCTGAGTACTTTGCATTTGAAGCATGTGAATACCGACGTCATTTTTTGTCCTATTTTCCAGATTATGCAATCATGACGAATATTGATTTTGATCATCCTGATTACTTTGCTAATATTGAAGATGTTTTTTCAGCGTTTCAGGAGATGGCCCTACAAGTGAGGAAAGGAATTTTCGCTTGTGGTGATGATGAGCAGCTTCAGCAAATTCAAGCGAAAGTACCTGTTGTTTTTTATGGTTTTGCGGAAGAAAATGATTTTCAAGCTCGAAATGTGGCAAAGTCGACTGATGGGACCACATTTGATGTGTTTGTAAGAAATAATTATTACGATACTTTCTTTATTCCCTTATACGGGGATCATAATGTTTTAAATGCTCTTGCGGTCATCGCTCTTTGTAATTATGAGGGGATTGGTTCGGAAGTGATTGCAGAGCAATTGACAACGTTTAAAGGGGTAAAACGAAGATTCTCCGAAAAGCAAATGGCGAATCAAGTGATTATTGATGATTATGCCCATCACCCGACGGAAATTAAGGCAACAATCCAAGCGGCTAACCAGAAATATCCTGATCGTGAGATTATCGCGGTATTTCAACCACATACTTTTACGAGAACACAAACATTTCTCCAAGAATTTGCTGATAGTTTAAGTCATGCAGACAAAGTTTATTTATGTGAAATTTTTGGTTCAGCTCGAGAAAATCATGGGAAACTATCAATTGAAGATTTAAAAAATAAGATTGATGGAGCAGAGATTATTTCAGAGGATGAGACTACTGTACTAAAAAATCACGAGTCAGGCGTGATTATTTTCATGGGTGCAGGGGATATTCAAAAATTCCAAGAAGCCTATGAAAGGCAGGTTCAACTATAAGAAAAGTTAAACAGGAGGCGAAATGGCCTCCTGTTTTTCTGTACGTAGCTAAATATACTTTGTGGTTGTTTCAAGAAGCTCTTACAATGACAATCTGTAAAACAGATGATGATTATAATTGAAATGACTGGATTTTATTGAAAGTAATCCTTATGATTAAGGGAGAAGAGAATGGGTAGTATGGTAACAAATACATAAAGCTAATGACTTTAAGGTAGGAAATAAGAAGGTAGAGGATTTAATTATCGGAGGTTTTAGATTATGGAAATTATACTTTATTTGAGTGTTGCAGTAGCAGCACTGGCTTTCCTTATTCTTGTGATTTTTCTTTCAAAAACGTTAAAATCTTTACAAATTACGCTTGACAGTGTAGCACGCACGCTATCGGGATTAGAAAAACAACTTGATGGGGTAACCCGTGAGACAACGGAGTTGCTTCATAAAACAAACCATTTAGCGGAGGATATTCAGCGTAAATCAGAAAACTTAAATTCTGTTGTCATTGCTGTAAAGGACGTAGGCAACTCGGTGCAACAATTTAACCGTTCGATTCAAAATATTCATACGATCGTTGACAAAGAGCTTATTAAAAACCAAGATAAAATTTCTCAAGTGATCCAATGGGGGAATGTCTTCTTAGAATTAAAAGAAAGATGGAGGGCAAAAAAGGAAAGTCCTGTATATGAAAAACAAGATGGAGAGCAAATTCTTTCTAGACGACGTGAACGAGCACAAAATAATTAATGGGGTGATAAAGGATGAAGAATAGGGAATTGAACGAGAAACAAGAATCGAATACAAATACACGTGATTTCGTTATCGGTGCGATTGTAGGAGCTGTCGCTGGTGCAGCCGCCGCTTTATTACTGACTCCGAGGTCTGGAAGAGAGTTGCGCACCTCGATTAACGAACGGTCTGTTTCAATCCTTGAGAAAACAGAACAGGTGAAAGATAAAGCGATGACTAAAAGCATTGAACTGGCCTCAGTTGCAAAGGAAAAGGCAAATTCAATTGCAAATACCGTTTCACAGCAATCTTCAGACTTATTACATAAAGCGAGAAATGACCAAAATCAAGAGGATCCTCAATCACATGATTTTGCCAATTCGTCAAGCGGTATGAGTGAGGAGATTCAAAGAAAGTTAGCAGAAACACAATCAGCATTTGATGAGACAGAAAGAAAACTAAATCAATAGTCATGAAATTACATCGGTTTGTTCGAAAAAAAATAATATCTAGGATAGAGGAGTGATTAGATTGCAAAAAATAGAGTCAATCGAGGAATTTAGCAAATTATTTGAAGAGGAAGGCTCTTTCTTCTTTGTTAAGCATAGTTTAACATGCCCAATAAGTCAGGCTGCATTTGAAGAATATGAGAAATTTAGTAGCGATAGCAGCTTACCTTGCTATTATTTAGCCGTACAAGAGGCAAGGCCGTTATCTAACCATATTGCTGAAAGGTTCCATGTAAAACATGAATCGCCTCAAGCAATTTTATTTACACGTTCGAATGTTGTTTGGCATGCTTCACATTGGAAAATAACTGAGAAATCATTACAAGCTGCGTTCGTAGAAAATAATTAATATGTATTCACGATCAGTGGGGGACAGCCGTCCTCGCTGATTCTGCGCACACACTTTAGTGCTTAAAAGCTTAAAAGCGTTTAATTGCTAAAGAAGTTCGTGACATTTGAAACTAATTCATATATAATAACGATAATTATAGAAAATGCAGTGCATTCTGAATATACTTGGTTTGAAGGGACGGGAAAAAATGAGTAATAATCAACTGGATCAACTGAGAGAACGAGTAGACGAATTAAATTTGCAATTATTATCATTGATTAATGAAAGGGCAATGCTTGTACAGGAAATCGGTAAGGCGAAGGAAACCCAAGGAGTTTATCGCTATGATCCGGTTCGTGAACGCCAAATGTTAGATCTTATTAAGGAAAATAATAATGGCCCGTTTGAAGATTCAACAATTGAACATATATTTAAGCAAGTTTTCAAAGCTGGCTTGGAATTGCAAGAAGAAGATAATCGAAAGGCACTACTGGTCTCCCGGAAGAAAAAGCCTGAAGATACAATCGTTGATGTAAAGGGAGTAAAGATTGGGGATGGCAGTCAGCAATTTATCTTTGGTCCATGCTCCGTTGAATCGTATGAACAAGTGGCAACTGTAGCAGCGGCAGTGAAAGAGAAAGGATTTAAAATGCTTCGTGGCGGTGCTTTCAAACCGAGAACTTCTCCATATGACTTCCAAGGTTTAGGGATTGAGGGCTTAAAGATTCTAAAAAAGGTTGGAGAAGAATTCGACTTAGCTGTTATTAGCGAAATCGTTCATCCAAATGATATCGAGACAGCTGTTGACTACATTGATGTCATTCAAATTGGTGCACGTAATATGCAAAACTTTGAATTGTTAAAGGCAGCAGGGGCGGTTAATAAGCCAGTGTTACTAAAACGTGGTTTATCCGCGACAATTGAAGAGTTTATTAACGCTGCTGAATACATTATGGCTCAAGGAAATGGGCAAATCATCCTTTGTGAACGTGGAATTCGCACATATGAGAAAGCAACAAGAAATACACTAGATATTTCTGCTGTACCAATTTTAAAACAAGAAACACATTTGCCTGTTATGGTTGATGTTACTCATTCGACTGGTAGGAGAGATCTTCTTCTTCCAACAGCAAAAGCTGCTTTAGCAATTGGTGCTGATGGGGTTATGGCAGAAGTTCATCCAGATCCAGCTGTTGCCTTGTCTGATAATGCTCAACAAATGGATTTAAAGCAGTTTGACGAATTTGTTCGTTCGCTGCGTACATCTTCATTTGTTACGATTTAAGAAAAAATGCCATGCCTGACAAAATAGGCATGGCATTTTTACGTATAAAAGAAGATAAAATTGAGGCGTTCACATTGCCAGATTGGCGTTGTTGTCGTATGATTAATAACATAATTATAATTGTACATAAAATCACATTCTAAAATATGGTTAATTGAACCGATTATACCGTAAAATAAGAGAAAGTATTGTAACGGAGATTAAAAGGAGTGAAGAAGATGAATATAACGATATATGATGTTGCTAGAGAAGCAAATGTTTCAATGGCAACTGTCTCGCGTGTAGTAAATGGAAACCCAAATGTTAAACCAGTTACAAGAAAAAAAGTAATGGAAGTCATTGATCGCCTTGGTTATAGGCCAAATGCTGTTGCAAGGGGGCTGGCTAGCAAAAAGACGACAACTGTCGGTGTAATTATTCCTGATATTTCAAGTATCTTTTTTGCTGAATTAGCAAGAGGAATAGAAGATATTGCAACGATGTATAAATACAATATTATACTTAGCAGTTCTGATCAAAATAATGATAAGGAACTTCACCTATTGAATACAATGCTTGGAAAACAAGTGGATGGAATTGTATTTATGGGAGGGAATATTACTGAAGAGCATGTTAATGAATTTAAAAAATCCCCTGTCCCGATTGTGTTAGCCGGGTCAATTGAAGAATCAGAAACTGTTCCCTCAGTTAATATTGATTATGAACAGGCCATATCTGACAGCGTTCAAGCACTTATTGAAAAAGGACATAAACGAATTAGTTTTGTTGTTGGCCCATTATTAGAGCCTATTAATAAAGATAAGAAACTGAATGGATACAAGCGTGCGATAGAACAGTCTGGGTATGAGTATGTTGAAGAATTGGTCTTTGAAGGTGATTATACTTATGATTCGGGGATTGAGGCTATTGAAAAACTAAGTGGCTTGGAAGAAAAACCAACTGCGATTATTGTTGGATCGGATGAAATGGCACTCGGTGTTGTTCATGGCGCCATTGACCTTGGTTATAAGGTACCTGATGATTTTGAAATCATTAGCTCCGACAATACAAGACTTGCAATGATGGTACGACCACAGCTAACAACAATTGTTCAGCCATTGTATGATATTGGTGCTGTTGCAATGAGGCTTCTAACTAAATTAATGAACAAAGAAGAAGTAGATGACCAAACCGTTATCCTTCCACATAGAATTGAATACCGAGATTCAACGAAGAATTGAATAAATGACCGCGGATTCGCGGTCATTTTTATTCAAGTTAACTGGCATTGATATATCTCCACTTAAAAACAGTGTCTAAAGAGTAAGGAATAAGTGGGGATGAAGAAAACCCTTTCTGATGGAAGTTTCGCTTTATAATAGCGGTTTAAGCCCATTCGTTCGTTTTTCTTGATTAAGTATAGAGTAAAGTGCCTTTTCAAGTGTTTGGCGATTTTTCTCAGTGATTTCCTGTTTTCTTGGAATCGGTTGATATAAATTTTCAGGATCGTCCCATTCTTTAGGTAGCGTGATATTTGCTTTCTCTTGCCAATGATCGATCCAATCGTCTGGTAAACTTCCATAACAGTTTGAGTTTTCAGTCATTTCCGTCCAAATAAGGGCCCATGCACGGGGCACGACTCTCCATATATCATAACCCCCGCCTCCAACGGCAATCCATTTACCATCACAATAACGGTGAGCGATTTCGTGAGCAAGTTTAGGGATTTCACGGTATATTTTCATTGTTGCGGATAAATGAGTAAGTGGGTCATAGTAATGGGCATCAGCACCATTTTGCGTTAATATCACGTCCGGTTTAAAAAATTCAGCCACTTCAGTCAGTGCGGTCGTATAAGCAAATAACCATGATTCGTCCTCTGTGAAAGCATCAACAGGAATATTAAATGAAAAGCCATATCCTTTCCCTTGACCACGTTCGTTTACATTACCTGTACCGGGAAATAAATACCTTCCAGTTTCATGTATCGATAACGTACAAACATTTGGGTCATCATAAAAAGACCATTGTACTCCGTCTCCATGATGAGCATCTGTATCAACATAGAGAACTCTGGCTTTATATTTTTCTTGTAAATATTTAATTGCAACGGAGCTATCATTATAAATACAAAAACCAGATGCTTTTCCTCTAAAGCCGTGATGAAGTCCGCCTCCTAAATGGAGAGCGTGGTCAGCTTTTCCAGACATTACTTGATCAACTGCGGTTAATGTTCCACCTACAAGCAAGGAACTTGCTTCATGCATATTTGTGAAAATTGGCGTGTCATCGGTCGCTAGACCAAAGCTTTCTGCTAACTCTTCCGAAAGCTGGCCATGTCCAGCTTTTTTAACAGCATTGATATATTCTGGACTATGAATTAAAAGAAGTTCTTCTTCGGTGGCGGTACGTGGTGGGATAATATCATGATCAGAAATGGCGCCTATTCTCCTTAGCAAATCAATGGTAAGTTTTAGTCGCTGTTGGTTGAAAGGATGGTGGCTATTGAATTTATATTTAAGCAATTCTTCTGAATAGACGAAAACAGAACGCTTTGTCATGATGAAACACCTGGCATATTAGGCCAAAGAACGTCAAATCCAGCCGTCTTCAAATCAGTGATAATATTAATGGGGTTCATTGTTTGAACCCTGAACACAAGAATCTTATAATTGTCATCCTGCTTGTAAGGATAGACTAGAACACTAGATATATTGGCCTTTCTGGCACTTATGATTGAGGCCACACGGTTAAGCATTCCATCTTTATTTGCTACCTTTACTTCTATTTGCGAACCCGGTTGGTCCGCACCCATTAGTGCGACTAGTGCATGAAGTAAATCAGTTTCAGTGATGATCCCAACAATTTTTTGATCTTTAGTTACTGGGAGGCAACCGATATGATGCTCGTAAAAAAGCGCAGCTATTTCTTCTACGAAATCAAGTGGATGACAGGTAATGACATTCGTTGTCATAATATGTTCTAGTGGTTTTTTTAAAATTTCGTCATTTGGATTATTAAGGAATCTAGATGGAAGTGCGTCTCTGAGATCCCGATCGGAGACTAAACCGATAAGCCTATCGTGTTCATCAACTATTGGTAAATGTCTAATCCGATTCTTTTCTAATACTTGACATGCCTCAGCAATCGTATTGTGCTTATCCAGAGTGGATAAGTTCGTTTTCATAATCTCTTCTACAATCACAGTAGAAATCCTCCTCGTAACATGAGTTCCTATACGTTAGTACATAAACCGGTTCATAAAACGTATTCGGTCAAACTTCTCAATTGATTCTAAACTGACTCGTTTTCCAATGCGTACCATTAGACAGTTTGCGGGATGGGAACATATTTCAGGATCGTCGGTCGCATACCATACGAGACCTCCAACACTCATCATTTTTTCTAAAACTTTACGATAGTCCCAAACGTTTAACCCGGTATTTTTCAAGTCCCAATGCCAGTAATATTCCGTTGTAATGATGATGAAATCTTCCACAGCTTCGTCCATCATCGATATAATTAAGAGATTTTTCCCAACATGAGCACCACGAAACTTCGGGATAACCTCAATCGCTCCAAGTTCAATCAAATTATCCATACCTGCTTCAGACCACCGTTCAAGTGGATCTGGATAGAGATAGGTGACATATCCAACGATAACCTGTTCATGTCTGGCAATAATTATTCGACCTTCAGGAAGCGCTGCAATCTCAATTAGCGCTCTGTGTTGTTTCTCCGGTGTCCGAAATGCTACTAAGTCATGGTGGAACTCTAGCTTTTCAAGTTGTTCCGGTGGAATTGGACCCTCTATTATTAGAACTCCATGGTTTGTTTCTAATTCTTTGGAATGGTATTGTTTTCTATGTTCCATTGATTCACCACCTTGAAATAGTCCTCTCTATTATACATGAAAATATAAGTGATAAAGCATTTTAATAAAATTTTCAGTCTTTTCAACAGCTAAGTTACAAAGATGAAACATAAAAAATGTTTAGTGTAAATAATTTTAAAATTGTGAAAATACTTTATCTATATTATAATAAACATTAAACAAATCGAAGCAAAGGGGGATGGATCAATGAGTGTGCAAGCGCTACCATCTATTCAAGGAAAGCATAATCTGAAAAACTATGATGAAGTATACAAAGATTTTAATTGGCAGGAAACTGAGAAACATTTCTCCTGGTATGAAACAGGGAAGGTGAATATGGCTTACGAGGCAATCGATCGCCATACAGAAGGTTTCCGTAAAAATAAAGTTGCCTTGTACTATCAAGATGCAGCCCGTAAAGAAAGATACACCTTTAATGAAATGAAGGAGTATTCAAACCAAGCAGGAAATGTACTTAAAACATATGGGAATGTTAAAAAGGGAGATAGAGTATTCATCTTTATGCCACGCTCCCCGGAGTTGTATTTTAGCGTCTTAGGGGCGACTAAGCTAGGGGCCATTGTCGGACCGTTGTTTGAGGCGTTTATGGAAGGAGCTGTTCGTGATCGTTTGCAAGACAGTGGCGCAAAAGTCATTATAACAGTTCCAGAACTATTACCTAGGATCCCAGTAGATGAGTTGCCAGATTTAAAACATATTTTTCTTGTTGGAAACAATATAGAAGAAACGGATAAAGTGTTAGATTTTAATGCTAAGATGGCAGAGGCAAGTAAATCACTTGAGATTGAATGGGTAGATCGTAATGATGGGTTAATTTTACACTACACATCTGGTTCGACTGGAAATCCGAAGGGAGTCCTTCACGTCCATAATGTCATGGTTCAGCAATATCAAACGGCCAAATGGGTACTTGATCTCCAGGAGGAAGATGTTTATTGGTGTACAGCAGATCCAGGATGGGTAACAGGAACGGCTTACGGGATTTTTGGCCCATGGTTAACAGGAACATCCAATGTGATTATCGGAGGACGTTTTAGTCCTGAATCATGGTATAAAATGATCGAAGAATATGGTGTTACAGTATGGTATAGTGCACCGACAGCATTCCGTATGTTAATGGGTGCTGGGGACGAAGTGATTAAGAAATTCAACCTAAGCAGTCTGCGCCATATATTGAGTGTAGGAGAACCATTGAATCCAGAAGTTGTCCGGTGGGGGATGAAGGTATTTAATTTACGCATTCATGATACTTGGTGGATGACGGAAACTGGTGCGCAGCTCATTTGTAATTTTCCTTGTATGGAAATTAAGCCAGGTTCTATGGGAAAACCAATTCCTGGTGTGCAAGTAGCAATTGTCGATGATCGTGGTGAAGAGCTTCCTCCATATCGGATGGGGAATTTAGCAATAAAAAAAGGCTGGCCTTCGATGATGAATACGATTTGGAACAATCAGCAAAAATATGAATCGTATTTCATGCCAGGAGATTGGTATGTTTCAGGCGATTCAGCTTATATGGATGAAGATGGATATTTCTGGTTCCAAGGGCGTATTGATGATGTCATTATGACATCCGGCGAACGTGTCGGACCTTTTGAAGTTGAAAGCAAACTTGTTGAACATCCAGCTGTTGCAGAAGCGGGTGTAATCGGGAAACCAGACCCAGTTAGGGGAGAGATAATTAAAGCATTCATTGCCTTGAGAGAAGGATATGAACAAACAGATGAATTAAAAGAAGAGATTCGACAGTTTGTAAAACAAGGTTTAGCAGCCCATGCTGCACCAAGAGAAATAGATTTTCGTGATAAACTTCCCAAAACTCGTAGTGGAAAAATTATGCGACGCGTGTTAAAAGCGTGGGAACTAGATTTACCGACAGGTGATTTATCTACAATGGAAGATTAATTAAGTATGAGGGAAAATAAACAACCGTGCAAATTTGCACGGTTGTTTTGCCTTTACTCTTCAGTATTTGAAGTTGGGGGCTCCTCTGCTGGTGGTGCTTCAGGCGCAACTGGAGGATTAGGGTTTTCAGGTGTTTCTTCTGGTTCTTTTGGTGGCTTCGTCGTTTCTGGTTCCTGCGGCTTTTCTTCACCAATATTGATGAGATTAGAAGGAGCTGATTCTTGCCCCGCGATGTCAACGGCAGTCACGTAATACGAGCCGTTTCCAGCTGTAAAGGATAGATTCGTACCTGCTTTAATGCTGCTAACTCTCCTGCCATTATGATAGATACGGTAGCCAATTACATCATTTTCCGGATGTTGTCCCCATGTTAATGTATTGCCATTTGCCCTAAGTTCGATGGTAGCAGGTACACGACCATTTTCAGCAAGCTGTGAATTTGCTACAAGGAGGTTAGACCAAGCTTCTTGCTGTGGAATAAGCTGTGATGTGTTTCGAATCTTATGCCCGATCAAGCTTTCCATATAGGTTGGGTCAAGAGTGACTCCTCCGAATTCGACAAATTCAGATGGCGTTGACTCATGTGCGAAATAACGTTTATCACCAATCGTTACAAATCGATTCGAAGAAAGGGTATCATCGACTTTTGTTGGTACGAATTTTGAATTGTAAATGTCGGTACGAACAAGTCCAGCATCCGCACATGCTTGTGATGGGAGTAAACCGGATGCACCACAATAAGATCTTCTGACGATTCCACCGGGCATTTCAATGCGATTTGGTGGGTCGACAAGTTTGGGAGCAACATCATACGCAGCATTCATTAAATCAGCCCATAAATAAACATTTCTTGTCCCATAGGTTAGCCCTTTGTAATTTCGTTCAAGTGGTTTTAACGTATCATAACCATTCCAAACACCAAAAGTTACGTTCGGGTTCGTTGCTACAAACCATGAATCATAATAATTATGTCCAGTTCCTGTTTTTCCTGCCCAATCTGATCTGAACTTGAGACGATTATTTAACGAGGCTGCTGTACCACGATTGATGACATCACGCATCATATCAAACGTTAAATAAGCTGTTTGTGGGCTAAAAACTTCAACAGGTTCAATTTTATGTTGATAAATAACATTGCCGTCCTTATCGTTAATTTTATCAATTAAATACGCATCAATGAATTTACCGCTATTGGCAAATGTACCAAAAGCATTTACATTTTCTTCTACTGTCACACCGCCAATAG
The DNA here is from genome assembly GCF_016879755.1 of Bacillus sp. B15-48. GTDB lineage: Bacteria > Bacillota > Bacilli > Bacillales > Cytobacillaceae > Mesobacillus_B. The sequence goes on along the minus strand of NZ_WOFU01000002.1, from coordinate 860,702 downwards.
ATCCAAGCGCTGCAGACAAGTTAACATGGTCATCTTCTGTTAAGGATGTAAATCCCATTTTTTCGAGATAGGATGTAGGTCTTTGGTGAATGATGTTTTTATAAGCGAGTACAGCTGGCACATTGTAAGATCTCGTTAATGCATATCGAACAGAGGTCAACCCGCTGTATCTTCTGTCATAGTTATTCGGCCAAGCTCGACTAGAACCATTCAAGTAAACTTCGACGTCAGGGAGGACACTCCCAGGTTGGAAGGCTCCAAGTTCCATTGCCGGTGCATAGACGAGCAATGGTTTCATTGTCGATCCATTTTGTCTTTTAGCGACTGTTGCGTGATTTGTCTGTTCACGATTAAAGTCACGGCCACCGACAAAACTGATAATTTTCCCGGTTTTATTTTCAATTAGGATGGCGCCAACTTCAACTGGCTCCATGACGGTTTCTATTTCGCCAGTTTCAGGATTAGTCTTTTGTTGTGGTTTATCATTTCCGTAATAAGGAAAATTCTTAGCGACCTCTTGCATGCGATCGTATATATCTTTATTGATCGTCGTATGAACACTATAGCCGTTTTGACGAAGATCGCGGTCTGCTAAAGCTAAAAACTCTGCCCTTAAGTTTTTATCGGCCTCTAAATCTTCCTGTTCATAGCCACTGTTCTCAGCTAAAATCTTTGCAAGAATTTCCACTGCACGTTTTTCAATTTCAAAAGTGAGATATGGATATTCATCAATGGTATGTCCATTACCGGCATCTTCAATAAAATCTTTCGTTATATCATAATTAATTGCCTCGTTGTATTCCTCTTCGGTTATTACTCCCCTGTTGTGCATTCTTGATAACACGGTTTTCATTCGGTTGATTCCCGGTTCAAGATTTGCTTTCAGCTTCCCTTTGTCACTGCTAAATGGAGTATAACCAAAAGGACTTTGTGGTAATCCAGCAATGAATGCTGCTTGCGGTAATGATAAATCTTTTACATCGACGCCAAAGATTCCTTGCGCCGCTGCTTTGACTCCGGCAATATTATCTCCAGAAGCATTTCGACCAAATGTAGAGACGTTTAAATAGGCTTCTAGAATCTCCTCTTTATCAAAAAACTTTTCAAGTCGAAGTGCGAGGAGAATTTCCTTCGCTTTCCGTTCAAATGAGACTTCATTTGTTAAGATTTGATTTTTAATAAGCTGTTGTGTTAACGTACTGCCGCCAGATTGAGTAGCCGAGTTCGTCACTTCTTGAAACAATGCCCGTAAAATGGCTTTTGGAACGACTCCCTCATGCTCATAAAAATACTCGTCTTCAGTCGCGATGACAGCATCGATTAAGGATTGTGAAACATCTTCTAACTTGACTTCCTCACGATATAAATCCGTTCTCAGTTTCCCTAGATAAACATTATTGTCAAAGTATAAATCTGAAGTTTCTTCATAATTATAAATATCTTTTTCCATTTGTTCATATGAGCGGATTGGTTCATCCTTTACGAGTGAAGCGAAATAACCTGCAAAAGCGCCACCTGCAAAACCTGCGCCGATTACTCCAATAATTAAAAATAACAAAATTAAGTTCCAAACGACATTATAGGTGATTCTTGCACTTTTAAGTGTTCGTTTATGTGTTAAAAAGGTCTTCAATGTGGACAGATGATGTTTCCATCCACGTTTATTTTCATTCATTTAGCACTCCCCCTAAAATCACATACATTATAGCATAAACAAGGGAAGAGAAAGGACAGGAGTCGACATTTTCCTAATATTTTCAGTTTGAGTTTGACAAAGATTACGATTATATGGTAAAAATGCTTTATTAAGTTCATATAAAAGGCGAAGAATGGAATAAGTAGTTTTTCTATCCATGTTTCAGAAAGCTGGCGGTTGCTGCGAGCCAGTACAAATAGAAGAATGAATTACTTCCTGGAGCTGCCGTTGTGAAATCAAGTGAAATTAGCAATGGACGGGGAAACCGTTAAATGTTTGAGTGGAAAACGTAGGTTATTTTTGTTTTCAAGCTGGGTGGTACCGCGCTATAAGCGTCCCTGCATTTCGATGCAAGGGCGCTTTTTTTGCGTGTAAAGATATGATAAATGGAGGAACATGTTATGGAATTACTGGAAGATTTAAAATGGAGAGGGATTATTTATCAGCAAACGGATGAAGATGGACTTGCTGAATTACTTAATAACGAAAAAATATCACTCTATTGTGGAGCTGATCCAACTGCAGACAGCTTGCATATCGGTCATTTAGTACCATTTTTAACTTTGCGCCGGTTTCAAGACCATGGACATCGCCCCATCGTTTTGGTTGGCGGTGCAACAGGATTAATTGGTGATCCAAGCGGCAAAAGTGAGGAGAGAAACTTACAAACGTTAGAAGTCGTCGAGAAAAATGTTCAAGGAATCCAAAAGCAGCTTGAGCAGGTTTTTCAATCCGAAGGTGACAATGCAGCAATCATGGTGAACAATTATGATTGGACAAGTAAACTAGATATTATCACCTTCCTGCGCGATTTTGGAAAGCATATAGGAATTAATTATATGCTTGCCAAAGACACGATTTCTTCTAGGCTTGAAACGGGTATTTCCTTTACCGAATTCACCTACACGATTTTACAAGCGATGGATTTTCTTCATCTATATGAAAACTATAATTGTAAAATGCAAATTGGCGGTAGTGATCAATGGGGCAATATAACGACTGGACTTGAATTGATTCGTAAAATGGCACCTGAAGGTTCGAAGGCATATGGGATGACGATTCCTCTCGTCACAAAATCGGACGGGACGAAATTTGGAAAAACGGCTGGTGGAGCGGTTTGGCTTGATCCAGAAAAAACCTCACCGTATGAATTCTACCAATTCTGGATTAATACTGCTGATGCAGATGTCGTAAAGTATTTGAAATATTTTACTTTCCTTTCACGCAACGAAATTGAGGCGTTAGAGGAGTCGCTTCAAACAGAAGCCCATTTAAGAAAGGCGCAAAAAGCGCTGGCTGAAGAAATGACGCGGTTGATTCATGGAGAAGAAGCTCTTCAACAAGCGATAAAAATTTCAGAGGCCTTGTTTAGTGGAAATGTGAAAGAATTATCGGCTGCGGAAATTAAACAAGGCTTCAAAGATGTTCCTTCGTTTGAAGCTTCAGCTGATGAAGATTGGCTGCTCGTTGATTTACTTGTTACGGCGAAAATATCTTCGTCTAAGCGGCAGGCTCGTGAAGATATTACAAACGGTGCTATATCTATTAATGGTGAAAAAGTTACAGATGCAAATTACGTGTTAAGTGGCGCTGACCAGATTGAAAATCAATTCACGATTATACGTCGCGGCAAGAAAAAGTATTTCCTTATTAAATATTAAATGAAAAAAACCTTCCGGCGTATGTCGGAAGGTTTTTGTTAACATAATAAATCGTCATAATATTTTTGAATTTTGTTCACAGATCCAACATAAATAGCGGTTGAATCTATGTTAAGTTTAAACTATGAAGATTTCAATATTTTTAAATATTTAAAACCTATCATTCTGTTTTATCGATCATCTTATGTTTCTTCTTCATTATGGCTAATTTCCTCACTAATTACAGCATTGATGGCTACGGGATGATCTGTAGCAAATCCTTCTTTAATGAAATTCAATTTTCTTTGAAAAGTTTAAATTAGGATATTTCATTGGTGCGAACCACTTCTGAAATATTTTAATCTATAAAATTTGAAATTTTAAGGAGGGTTTAATTAATGGCTATTATGCGTTTAGGAAGAGTTGAAGTACGTTGTCCGAACTGGGAGAAATCAGTTGATTACTACAAAAGAGTTATCGGATTAATTGAAACTGCCCGTGAAGAGGACAGAGTTTATCTGAAAGCATGGGATGAGCATGACCATCATAGTGTCATTTTGAAAAAAGCTGACAATGCCGGATTGGAACATTTAGCTTTTAAATGTGAATTTGCTTCAGATTTAGAACTTTATGAACAAAAATTAAATAATTATGGAATTGATACAGAGCGAGTGCCTGCTGGAACTCGAATTGCAGAAGGAGAAGCAGTTCGTTTTACTTTACCTACTGGACAAATCGTAGAACTATACTACGAAATCGAAGTTGTAGGTAATGGATTATCTCTTCTCAATCCTGACCCATGGCCAGACGGGTTAATCGGAATGCATCCGACACGCCTTGATCATCTTTTAATTGCTGGGGAGGACGTTGATGGTGCAATAAAAATATTTACAGACATTTTTGACTTCCACGTAAGTGAGCAATTAGTGGCTGGGGAAAAGAATGATCAAACGATTGCTAAATGGTTATTCAAAACAAATACTGCTCACGACATCGCTATTATTAAAGGACCACAAAATAAACTTCATCACTTTGCATTCTGGTTAGATGAGTGGGTAGAACTACGACATGCTGCCGATATCATGTCGAAAAATGATGTCATGATCGATGTGGGACCAACTCGTCATGGAATTACAAGAGGGACAACGATTTACTTCTTTGACCCTTCTGGAAATCGTAATGAAGTGTTCTGTGGTGGCTATATCACCTACCCTGATTCACCAACAATCACATGGACAGAGGATACAATCGGTAAAGCAATCTTCTATTTTGAAAGAGAATTAAATGAAAGGTTCACAACAGTCGTTTCGTAGCAAAACTATGAACTGTAAAGGAAGTTTCTCACGTTCGGTTTAAATGTAAGCGGTTGCAAAAAAGAGGAACTTCCTTGAAATTATGAATACAAAAATAATGTAAATTTAAGGAGATGTTAACTATGGAGACATTTAAAATCGAGGTAAACGGAAAAGAAATTTTAGTTAAGGAAAATGAAACGATCTTAAATGGCTCTATACGTCAAACTGGTGGCATTTTTGTTGGCTGTAAAGGCGGCGCATGTGGGATGTGCAAGATTAAAATTACGACTGGTGAAACGGTAGATGGGGTGTATTCAAAATCTGCTTTACCTGATGAAGAATATGCTTCTGGATATCGACTAGCTTGTCAAAGTAAGCCAGCATCAGACATGAGTATTATACCTATTAGGGAAAGGAATAAAGTATTGAGGTAAGTAACATAGTGCCAGAGGGCATTTTTTCTCAATAGATACTATGTTATTTCCGATGAATTCAATCTAAGAATTAATAAATAAAATGACACCTGAAAAATGAGAATTGCTCGAGAATCAGAAAAAGCGCGGTTCGATTGAATGTGGCCAGGAGGGGATTACATGAAATATATAGAAAAATACGCAATAACCAGTGAACTTGCTAAAAAAATGATTGATGCGGCTGAACAAAAAGCAAAAGAATTAGGGATTGCTGTCAATATAACCATTGTTGATGATGGTGGAAATTTAGTTAGCTTTTCAAGAATGAATCATGCCCCATTGTTAAGTATTGGTATTTCCCAAAATAAAGCATACACAGCGATTGCATTTGGAAAACCGACCTCTGAGTGGTATCCAATGATAAAAGATGAACCTGCATTATTAAATGGAATTGTCCATACTCCTAAGCTAGTCATTTTCGGTGGTGGTTTTCCTATTAGAGTAGACGGAAAAATAATCGGAGGAATTGGGGTTAGTGGTGGCAGTGCAGAACAAGATGAACTGTGCTGTGAAGCAGCTCTTAAACTAATGGAATAAACGTGTATGGAGCATTGATACCACTTTTTACAGCATTTCAGTAAAAGCTCCTGATTATCCGATTATTGATGAAAATAACAATGTGAACAATTTTTCAAATAAAAGGCACCATGAATTACATATTATTTCGACTTACGCTTCCTTCAGAAATCCAACGTTTTTACGAAATTGTGATTAATAGAAACCAAGTAGATTTCAATTTGATTGGAGTGAAACAGATTGACTACTGAAACGAGGGAATTTGCAGACCTACTTGCCCATGCCGAATTTTCAGGAACTGGTATCGGCCCGCTTACTTCAGTAAACCCTGACTTATCGCCGGTTGAAGCTTATCATATTCAACTTGAAAATATTCAAAGGAAACTAAACGCCGGACAAACAATAGTTGGAAAGAAAATTGGATTAACTTCACTTGCGATGCAAAAATTGCTTGGTGTAGATGAGCCAGATTACGGGCATTTATTAGACTCGATGGTTGTGGAAAATGGTGGAACTGTATCGATGGATAAAGTTTTACAGCCACGAGTAGAAGGTGAAATCGCATTTATTTTGAAAAAGGATTTATGTGGACCAAATATTACGACACTTGATGTGCTACAAGCAACAAAGTATGTAGTCCCGGCATTGGAGATTGTTGGGAGCAGAATTATGGATTGGAAAATAAAGTTAGCAGATACCATTGCCGATAACGCCTCTAGTGGCCTTTATGTGTTAGGTGGAAAACCAACGCACATTGAGGACATAAACCTTGAACAAATCGGAATGGTGTTAATGAGAAATGGGCACATCGTCAACACGGGTGTGGGTGCTGCAGCACTTGGAAATCCAGCGACTTGTGTCGCTTGGTTAGCAAATAAATTATCACAATTTGATATTACGCTCAAAGCTGGGGAGGTTATTTTATCCGGAGCGTTATCAGCCATGGTCGTGGCAGAACCGGGCGATGTTTTTACAGCACGTTTTGCCCATATTGGTCAAGTAAGTGTAAACTTCAAAAAATAGGCATAGAAAGGAGCGGTCAACCAATGGGTAAAGTGAAAGTTGCTGTATTAGGTTCAGGAAATATCGGTACGGATTTAGTGATGAAACTTCGAAGATCATCCATATTGGAACTTACAACCGTTATCGGAATCGATCCAGCCTCAGACGGTTTAAGAAGAGCAAAGGAATTAGGTTATGTAACAATTGATACCGGTATTGACGGCTTTATTGAAAGACCGGAGTTAGCAGATATTATCTTTGATGCTACTAGTGCCAAAGCTCATGTTAGACACGCGAAATTACTGAAAGAAGCAGGCAAGCAAGTTCTTGACTTAACACCTGCGGCAGTAGGCCCATTTGTTAATCCTGCTGTCAATCTTGATGAACACCTTGAAGCAGATAATATGAATTTAATTACTTGCGGTGGTCAAGCGACTACCCCAATCGTTTATGCTGTAAATAAAGTCCAACCTGTAGAATATGCAGAAATTGTTGCCACAATCTCAAGTAAAAGTGCTGGTCCGGGAACGAGAGCAAACATTAATGAATTTATCGAAACGACAAACCTAGCGCTCGAAGTAGTCGGCGGCGCCAAACGTGGAAAGACGATATTAATTATTAACCCTGCCGAACCACCAATTATTATGAGAGACGCGATTCATATGCTCGTTGAAGGAAAAGTTGATCAGAAAGCAATTACCTCCTCGATTCGTGAGATGGAAAAGACCGTTCAAAGCTATGTTCCTGGTTATCGATTAAAACAAGATCCGCTTTTTGATGAAAATAAACTAACTGTTTTCATTGAGGTCGAAGGAGCCGGAGATTATTTACCAAAATATGCAGGGAATTTAGATATCATCACTGCTGCATCGGTAAAACTTGCTGAGGAATGGGCCAAACACCGAGCTAAGAAAGCTACAGTTTAAGAAAGGGGGAAACATAAATGAAAGCCAGTAAAGTCTTAATTACGGAAGTTGCCTTACGTGATGGCAGCCATGCAATTAGACATCAATTTACAATAGATCAAGTCGTTAATACTTCAAGGGCACTTGATGAAGCGAATGTCCCTTATATTGAAGTATCACATGGCGACGGGTTAGGAGGTTCTACTTTACAGTATGGATTATCACTAATCGATGAAATGAAATTGATTGAGGCAGCAGTTGCATCGGTCAAAAATGCCAAAATCGCTGTTCTATTATTACCTGGAATTGGTACTGATTCACAATTAAAGCAAGCAGCTGAGTTAGGGGCAAAGATGGCGAGAATTGCCACACATGTGACTGAAGCTGACGTTTCCCCTCATTATATTGATCTTGCAAAAAGCTTGGGACTTGAGACGGTTGGGTTTTTAATGATGTCACATATGGCGCCTACTGCAAAACTATTAGAGCAAGCAATGTTAATGGAAAGCTATGGTGCTGATACAGTTTATGTTGTTGACTCAGCTGGTGCAATGCTGCCACATGAAGTGAGAGAAAAAATACGGACATTAAAAGAACATCTTTCTGTGAATATCGGATTCCATGGGCATAATAATCTTTCATTAGCAATGGCTAATACATTAGCGGCGATTGAAGAGGGTGCGACAAGAATTGATGGTAGCATTCGCTGTCTAGGAGCAGGTGCAGGGAATACGCAAACAGAAGTATTAGCGGCTGTGCTAGATCGATTAGGAATCGATACAGGTGTTGATGTTTATAAAATGATTGATATTGCCGAAGAACTTGTCGCTCCAATTTTGGAAAAGCCTCAAGAAATTACGCGGGACAGTCTGATGTTAGGCTATGCCGGTGTTTACTCAAGCTTCCTATTGCATGCACAACGAGCTGCAAAACAATTTAATATTGATGCTCGAGATATTTTAGTTGAATTAGGGAAACTCAAAGTTGTCGGTGGTCAAGAAGATATGGTTGTTGAGATTGCAGCGGAGTTAGCGAATAAAAAGAACTTAAGTTTTCAAGCTTAACTCAGTACCCGATACTTTGGACTTTCGTTCTTTAATATGAAAAAGAGTTCACATAAATTGGGAGGGAGATGCATGAACAACGAGCAAATAAAACAAATTGCTGAATATTTATTAGATGGTGAAGTCGGAATCCATGAAGTTGTGAAAGTCACTGCTGAAATAAAGCCTGATTTGACTATGGATGAAGCGTACTTAGTTCAGGAAGAAATCGTTAAAACTAAGTTAAACGAAGGCAAAAAAATTATTGGACCTAAAATGGGTTTAACAAGTAGAGCAAAAATGAAACAAATGGGTGTTGACGAACCGATTTACGGATATGTCTTTGACTATATGCTTATTGATAATGGTGGTCAAGTGCCATTAAGTGAACTAATCCACCCGAAAGTAGAAGCAGAAATTGCCTTTATCATTGGGGAAGATATTGAGGGGCCTGGAATTACTGGTGCACAAGTATTGGCTGCTACTGACTATATTCTTCCGGCATTAGAAATCATTGATAGTCGCTATGAAAATTTTAATTTTACCTTACCAGATGTAATTGCTGATAATGCCTCTACATCAAGAGTCGTGTTCGGGACAACGATTAAAAAGCCTGAACAATTTGAGCTTGATTTAGTTGGCACGACATTAACAATTAATGGCGAGATTAAAGAGCTTGGGGCTGGGGCTGCTGTTCTTGGTCATCCGGCAAACTCCGTCGCCATGCTTGCCAATATGCTTGCTAGAAAAGGGAAAAAGGTGCAAAAAGGCGAGATTATTTTAACCGGTGGTATTACAGGTGCTGTTATGCTTACAAAAGGTGATATCGTTTCTGGAAAGTTTGATGGATTAGGTGAAGTTGTGTTTACAGTCGTTGAATAATAATTATCCGCTTGCCCAACATCTTTTGATGTTAATTATAAAAATTTCTAAAACTTGATTGGAGGAGATTTTTGTGTCAGTAGAAGCAGGGAAATACATTGACGTAAAAGGAGTTAACACACATTATCATGAGGATGGACAAGGGGAAGTGATTTTACTTATCCACGGTTCTGGTCCAGGGGTTTCGGCATGGGCTAACTGGCGTTTAGTTTTCCCAATTCTTTCTCAGCGTTTTCATCTTTACGCACCAGATGTCGTTGGATTTGGTTATACTGACCGACCAGAGGGAATTATCTATTCAATTGATGTTTGGGCAGATCATATGATTGATTTCATTGAAACCATTGGTGAAAAGAAAGTTTCCGTTATTGGTAACTCATTCGGTGGCGCAATTGCCATGCACATGGCTAAAAAACGTCCTGACCTTATCAACCGACTTATTTTAATGGGTAGTATGGGAATTGACCATCCTATTTCCGATGGCCTAGACCGGGTTTGGGGCTATACACCAAGCTTTGAAAATATGAAAGATTTAATCAAACTATTTGCTTACGATCAATCGATGGCCGAAAATGATGACTTAGTAGAAATGCGTTATAAATCGAGTATGCAAGAAGGCTTCCAAGAATCATTTTCCTCAATGTTCCCTGAACCTAGACAGCAACATGTTAGTGCCATGGCTCTGTCTATCGATCAACTTGGAAAAATCGATTTCCCTGTACTATTAATTCATGGAAGAGAAGATCGTGTCATCCCGATACAAGACACAAGCTATAAATTAGCACTTGCATTGCCAAATGCACAGCTGCATGTCTTCCCAGAATGCGGGCATTGGGTTCAAATTGAGAAAACAAAAGAATTTGCCGGGCAAGTTATTGAGTTTGTAAAAAAGGAAGAAATGGCGCTTTCCTAAAAGGAACTCGATATTTTATCAAAACCTGTATTCACTTCTAAAGTGAATATATCCAAGGGCATATCTTGGTTATTTCGTTTCTAAAAACTGCTTCGTTAAGTAAGGTTTTTTGGATACTTAACATGCCGAATAAAAAAGCTCTAGACGTTGGTATAACGCAATTTCTAGGGCTTTTATATATGTTATTTAAAAAGTAAGTCTATTAACGAGAGTAATATTCATAAATATAATGGAGGGAAGGTATTTGAACAAAAGGTTTGTATTCACGCTTATTATTATGTTAATAGCTTCAATAGTACCAAAAGTTATTTTAAACGAAACATTAGGGTATGTTCCTGTTTGGTTATCGTTTGTACAGCTCTTCCTTCTAATCATAGGATGTTTATTTTGTTTTTTTGTAGAAGGCTTTAAACCTTTTTTAAAATTTGCCATCATACTTGTTACGATTATTTTAGGAGAATTAATCATTAAATCTATTTCTAAAACATCCATTTGGATAACTTTGTTTGAGGGCGAATCTTTTATCGATCATTTCGGAAGCAGTATTCTCTTAAAACTTATAATGGTTATTCCTGTGATTTTCGTATTGCTTTTATTATTAAAATCAAGCAAAGCTTCCTACCTAACCAAGGGTGAATTGTCTATTAAAGCTAGTAAAATTGGTTTCCTAGGTATTGAGGATAATAGGATTAGCTGGGGAAAGCTTTCCATTATATCCGGCTTCTTAATTGCACTTGGTACACTGCTATTAACGCTGTTTACCGTAACAGGTTTATCTGTTCCAAGTGGAATTGATCAATTAGTTGTTTTCTTTCCTGTAATTATCTTATTAGCTTTGGCAAATTCTTTTTGTGAAGGGGTAATTTATAGAAGTGCCATATTAGGAACACTTAAAGAGGCTTTGCCGAAAAATTCTGTTATTCTCATAGCAGCCGTATTCTTTGGAATTGCTCACTATTACGGTGCTCCTAGTGGTATTGTCGGTGTATTTATGAGTGGCGTACTTGGATGGTATCTGTGTAGAAGCATGTACGAAACAACAGGCTTTGCCGCTGCATGGTTCATTCATTTCTTGCAGGATGTTGTGATTTTCTCTACTATATATTTGTTATTTGGGTATGCAAACTAATGCTTTTCAAGGCACTTGAAGAGAATATGTTTTTTATTGATTAAAGGGAGAGAGAAGGATGGGGAGATTAAGAAGTTTATTGTGCTGCTTTTTAATTGTGAGTTTTGTATTACAGCCTAGCATGGATACGAAACTTTCATCAGTATCTGCAGCAGAATTAGATGCGATAGATGTCGAGGAGTTTTTTGACACGGTTATCGCAGAAAAGATGGAAGAGGTTAATATTCCAAACTTAACAGTTTCAGTTGTATCTGAAGGAGAAGTCATTTTTGCAAAAGGGTATGGGTATGCGGATTATGAAACTAGGACACCTGTAGATCCAGAAACAACTCTTTTTCGAATTGGATCATCTTCAAAGGTGTTTACTTGGACAGCTGTGATGCAACTTGTTGAAGAAGGAAAGCTGGATTTAGATACGGACATTAACGAGTATCTAGACTTTGAGATTCCAAATACGCTTGAATACAAACGAGGAAATCCTCAAACTGAGCCAATTACAATTAGACATCTGATAAGTCATACACCAGGATTTGAGGATTACATGTCCGATGTTTTTTCGCTTTCTGAGGATAGTTTAATACCGCTTAGTCAAGCTGTCCGTGAACAGAGGCCTAAAAGAGTTTTTGCACCTGGTGAGGTAACGTCTTACTCGAATTATGGTACGACACTAGCAGGCTACATTGTCGAGGTTGTCTCAGGAGTACCTTTTGCACAATATGTTGAGGAACATATATATAAACCACTCGGAATGGAAAATAGTATGTTTCGGCAACCAATACCTAGTAAACTGGCCGATCAAATGTCTACCCCATATCGCTATGTCAATGGCGAGTATTTAAAAGCTAAATTTGAATTTGTTTCAGAGCCAGCAGGAAGCATGAGTAGTAGTGCATTAGATATGGCGAAATTTATGTTGGCATATCTTCAAGGGGGGCATTATGAAGGAGCTAGTATTTTAAAAGAAGAAACGGTTCAGAAAATGTTTTCTGAGCAGGATACTCAACATCCTCGTCTAAAAGGCATGGCCCATGGTTTTGTCACAGCGAACTATAATGGAAGGGATATATTCAAACATGCTGGTGGAATGATGCTTTATGATACGTTTCTCTTCTTAGTACCTGATGAGGAAGTTGGTTTCTTTATCTCTCATAGTGGTGGGAATTATTTTGTGAACGTAAGTATTTTTGAAGCTTTTATGGACCGCTATTTTCCTTCTGAAGAAATAGATTCACCAACGCCTGAACCGACTGTAAATATGGAACAGAGATCTAAACAATTTGTCGGGGAGTATTACCAAAATAGGCGCTCATTTACGACTGATGATGCATTTTTGAGCTTAATGATTGGAGTAATTAGAGTTAATGTAGATGATGAAGGGTATTTATTAGTGAATCATTTAGGGGAAACGAATCGATTCGTAGAAGTAGAGCCAGCCGTTTACAATAATGTTAGCGAAGAGCGAAACAACGATTATGGTGGTGATTTCAGTACGATTGTATTTGGTACAGATTCGCACGGTAGAACGATGCTGATGACTGATGGGCCGATGAGTTACTCAAAAGCAGCCTGGTACGAGTCAAGTGGGTTCACCTTCTTGATGCTAATTTCATCGTTACTATTCATCATTGCTAGTCTGCTATATTGGGGGATTAGGGCTATTGTTCGTAAAATACGTGGAAAAAATGTTTTAGAAGTTACCAAAGGTTCAAGATGGGCTAAGAGAGTAGCCGTTTTTCAAGGCTTACTTACTTTTATTTTCTTAGTTAGCTTTCTTGCGAATGGTCAACCTGACCCTGTGTACGGTTTAGCGAAATCGGCATTTACCGAACCTTCGGCACTTAGTGTATTTTTAGACAACATCGTGTCCTATGGGATCGGTTTAGTCACATTTGCGGTATTAGCTTATTCAGTAGTTTCATGGGTAAAAGGGTACTGGAAACTTGCTGGAAGAATTCATTATACGATGTTTGCTATTTTTTCAGCAGTTTTATCGTGGATATTTTATTTTTGGAATGTCTTTTAAAAAAATAGCAAAATTGACAGCTACGTATTGTTGAGTCGTTAATAGTAAAAAAAGTGAAATTAAAAATAAATAAAAGAGAAAAAACCCCTGAAACGTTGATTTAACAACACTTCAAGGGTTTTATTAGCATTAAAATGCATGAAGCTAATATTAACGAGAGTAGAACTCAACGATAAGTGCTTCGTTGATTTCAGCTGGAAGTTCAGAACGCTCTGGTAAGCGAGTGAAAGTTCCTTCTAACTTATCAGCATCAAATGTTAAGTAATCAGGTACGAAGTTGTTTACTTCAACTGCTTCTTTAACAATATCAAGATTGCGTGATTTTTCACGAAGAGTGATTGTTTGTCCTGATGCAACACGATATGATGGAATATCAACACGTGATCCGTCAACCATAATATGACCATGGTTTACAAGCTGACGTGCTTGGCGGCGAGTACGTGCTAAGCCAAGGCGGTAAACAACATTGTCTAAACGAGATTCTAATAGAGCCATGAAGTTTTCACCGTGTACGCCTTGCATTTTACCAGCTTTCACAAATAGTGAGCGGAATTGGCGCTCATTTACTCCATACATATGACGAAGTTTTTGTTTTTCTTGTAATTGCAATCCGTACTCGGAAAGCTTTTTACGTTGGTTTGGACCATGTTGTCCAGGAGCGTAAGGACGCTTTTCTAATTCTTTTCCAGTACCGCTTAGAGAGATTCCAAGACGGCGAGATAATTTCCAGCTTGGGCCGGTATAACGAGCCATGAATGACTCCTCCTTAGTTTTTATTTTGTAAAATAAAAACAGTTTGTGAGACTCAAGTTTATGGATATTTTGTTTTCATGCACCTTCGCCCTAGCAGCAGCGGGTTACACGATGCACCTTCAAACCTTTTAAATTTTGAGGAACAAAATATACACATAAATGGGTTCACATAGGCTGCGATATTTTACACAAACAATATTATATAATGTATAGAACATAAATGTCAAGGTTATTATGAGAAACCACAAAAACCTAACGGGCTATTTATACATAGTATGTAGAAAAAGGAGTGCTTACATGACCAAGAAAAGAATTGAAACTGAAGTGATTCATTCAGGTTACGATACAAAAGATTTTAACGATAGTCTTATACCGCCACTGTTTCAAACTAGTACATTTACCTTTTCCAATGCTAAACAAGGGGAACGAAGATTTGCAGGAGAGGAGGAAGGTTATATATATTCACGGTTGGGCAATCCAACGGTTACGATATTTGAAGAGCGTATTGCCCAATTAGAAAGTGCTGAAAAAGCGCTTGCTTTCAGTTCAGGAATGGCAGCCGTCTCTGCTGCTCTCGTTGCTCTAGTGAAAACGGGAGACCATATTCTTTGTTCGCAAGGAGTATATGGCTGTACTTTCGGCCTTCTTCAATTATTAAGAGAAAAGTTTCAAGTTGATCATGATTTTTGCCGGATGGCCACAAAGGAAGAAGTGAAAAAGGCAATCTTACCGAATACGACTTGTATTTATATTGAAACACCCATTAATCCAACGATGAAAATTGTTGATTTAGAAATGGTAGCGGAAGTAGGAAGGGAAAAAGGGATTCCTGTAGTTGTCGATAATACCTTCTGTTCTCCATATTTACAAAAACCTTTAGAACTTGGGTGTGATGTGGTCGTTCATAGTGCAACAAAATATATCTGTGGTCACGGAGATGTGATTGGCGGGGTTTTAGCTGGTAAGAGTGCATTTATGAAAAAAGTTGCGATGACGACGCAAAAAGATATTGGAGGTGTGATGTCGCCATTTGATGCTTGGTTATTAATCAGGGGATTAAAAACGCTGCCAATCCGAATGGATCGTCATTGTGATAATGCCGAAAAAATTTCAGTTGCTCTTGAGAAGCATCCAGGTATTATGGACGTCATTTATCCGGGCAAGCCAACAAATCCTGACTACATGATAGTGAAGAAACAAATGCGAAAGCCTGGTGGACTTATATCTTTTAGGATAAAAGGCTCAAAAGCGGATGCCCAAGCTTTTATGGATCGGCTGCAACTTGTGAAGATTGCCGTTAGTCTTGGGGATGCCGAAACATTGATTCAACATCCGGCAACAATGACACATTCTGTTGTTCCACAAGAAGCAAGAATCAGGATGGGTATTTTTGATAATATGCTTCGATTATCCGTTGGACTTGAGGCGTGGGAAGACATTTGGGAAGACTTAAAGCAGGCATTGGAAAGGTAAATACATCGAGGAAAAAGGGGGAATTTGTCGATAGATAAACAAAGGAATCTCGTTGGTAGTCCAGAAATGTAATTATAACTAGAAAAAGAGAAGGTTGTGTTCACAAAAGCTGACGGGAGAAAATGAATAAGGGGCGGATAGGAGAATGAGAACAAATTCCAAAGAAGCAATTGTCGATGCAGCAGTGTATTTATTTAACACGAAGGGTTTTAGCGGTACTTCTATTCGTGATATTGCAGCAAGGGCAGGTGTAAACCCGGCAAATATCTCCTATTACTTTCAAAATAAGAATGGCCTTTTAGAATATTGTTTTACCTCATATTTTGAAAACTACTTACACGAACTAGAAAAGGGTTATTCTTTAATAGAGGATGGCGCAAGGGTCTCTTTAAAAAAAATCGTCCAAAATTTGTTAAAATATCAGTTTCGGGATATCGAGTTGACGAGGTTTATTCTAAGAGAATTGACACTTGATACGCAAATAGTTAGAGAGGTTATGTCTACGTATCAAGTTAAGGAGCGTTATTTATTAAAGAAAGTAATTGAGAGAGGGATGAGGACGAAAGAGTTTCGAAGTCTTTCCGTACCCTATATTATTCTGCAACTAAAGAGCTTATTGACGACCCCTTTTTTGAATGTTCAATATGTAAATGAAGTTTTGCATCTCCTACCACATGAAAAGTATTTTGTTGAGAAGTATTGCCGTGAATTAGATCGATGGATTGATACGATATTGTGTGAACCAAGCGTAATAACGAATCGGAAGGCAGCATCTATTTAGTTATTTTTTATTTCAAAACAAAAAACCGGCATTTATGCCGGTTTTAAATCTGCTTGAAAAGGATATCGTACCCTTGTCCTAGTTCTTTTACTTGATGGGCATCAGAACCATAAATAAGTGGGATTCCAACTGAGATGGCTTTTTTTGCTACTTCTGAAGGTGGGTAAGGCTGTTTGCAAAGTGGTTTTGCAGTCCCAGCTCCATTATAATCTAGTTCATAGTCATATTGTTTCATTGCTATAAGGATTGCTTCAATTTCTTCATTGAAAACTGCCTCCACAGGGAATTTCAGCCGGAACTTTTGCACAAGTGTAATATGGCCGATTCGTTTAGGTTTATATGGGCCTAGACTTGCATGAATGGACTTTAAAACAGTACGATAATAGTGTGCATAGATTTTTTCAACCGAACCGTAAGTATCGATCATCCTCTGGAAGTTTTCAGGACTATAGTCGACACAAGCATAACCAGTGTGGTCCTTTAAAAAATGAACAGATAGGATGGCATCGTCCAACATTGGCCCCACATCATTTAAAAAATGGGAAATATCTTCTTCAAACCCTTCGATATAATCGACTTCAAGACCAGCATTAATAACGATTTTTCCTTTGTATTTTTCTTTTAAATTGTTGATTTCAGAAAAATACGCTTGTAAATCGCTGATATTCATAGCACTGTCAGAATATGGTGTAGGGTCGATGAATTGTTCGGGAAGCGGCGCGTGTTCTGTGAAGGAAATTTCCTGTATTCCTAAACACAATGCCCTTTCAATATAGGATTCAAACGAATCTTTCGTTCCATGTGGACAAAACCTTGTGTGTACATGACCATCTCTGAGCAAATGAAGCACCTCCAAACGAAATTACAGGACAGATTGTGATTGTTTTCGATAATTTAAATAAAATATTGAAATTACTGGTCAAAAAATGTCGTTAACATGGTATCATAAATACATAAAAAAAACAGTTCTTTTTTAAGATTGATTGTATAGTAGAGTTTATCTTTGTAAGAAACCCAGGGGGATAATAATGGAGTATTTAATTGCAGGTTTAGGCCTAATCATTGGCCTTTTTCTAATAGGATATTTTGTAAAACGAAAGTATTATAACGAAGTGGATAAGTATGAAACATGGAAAATAGATTTGATGGATCGTCCTGTACTGGATGAAATGGCAAAGGTAAAAAAACTCAATATGACCGGACAAACAGAAGAATTATTTGAAAGATGGCGTAAGGAATGGGATGAAATTGTTACGACAGAGCTTCCGAATATTGAGGAGTATTTGTTTGATGCCGAAGAATACACAGAAAAGTACAGATTTCGGAAAGCGAAAGAAAAGTTAGCAATGATTGAAAAAAGCCTGGAAAAAATCGAAGAAAACATAAACAGAATCCTTAAAGAATTGAATGAACTTGTTGGAAGCGAAGAGAAGAACCGTAATGAAATTGATTCATTAAAAGAGCAATATCGAGAGTGCCGAAAAAATTTATTAGCGCATCGACATAGTTTTGGGGAATCAGAGGGGACTCTTGAAGAGCAATTAAATGTAGTTTTACAAATGTTTCAAGTATTTGATGAGAAAACAGAGAAGGGAAATTACTTAGAAGCTCGAGAGATTGTCTTGCAGATAAAAACGAACCTAGACGAAATCGTAGTGAAAATGGAGTTGATCCCTCAATTCCTTCACGATTGCCAAGTAGGACTTCCTAGTCAAATTGGTGAATTGAGAGAAGGATTTAGGGAAATGACTGTACAAGGATATCAGCTTGATCACATTGGAATTGAGGCTGAAATTGGAGAACTTGAAAAGAATCTTGTGGATTTTCAGATGAAGATTAATCAAACAGAAATTGGTGAAATCCAACAAGGTCTAGAAGAAGCGAAACAAAAAGTGGAATCGTTTTTTGACCTTCTTGAAAATGAAGTGATGGCTAAACATAAACTAAGCGAAATGCAGCCAGAACTAAATGAACTTTTCGTTCAAGCTGTGGATGATAGCGAGAAAATTCAGGAAGAAATAAATACTGTTAGACAAAGTTATCATGTAGCAGATAACGAGGTTGAAGCACATTCTCTTGCCGAAAAAAAACTTAAGCAGTTATTGAAAAAATATGAGGTTCTCGCTTTGAAAATCAACCAAGGGGAAACGGCATTCAGTTTTCTAATCGAAGAGCTTACTCTTGTAGAGGAAGAGCTAAAGAGTTGTCAGCATGAACAAGAGTTATTTAAAGAAAAGCTAAATGCATTACGAAAAGATGAATTGGAAGCCAGAGGAAAAGTGAGGGAATTGTCTCGTGAAGTAACTGAAATGATCAAGCTTATTTCTAAAAGCAATTTACCAGGGTTGTCTCAAAATTATAAATACTTGCTTGAAGATGCAAAAGAAAGCATTCAAAATGTCGCAGATCGACTAGAGCAAAAACCGCTAAATATTCCGACGATTCAGCAGTATCTTGAAATAGCAGAGTTAACGGTCGAAAAACTGGCAGATACAACTAAAGAAATGGTGGAAAATGTGAATTTGGCCGAAAAAATTATTCAGTATGGCAATCGCTATCGAAGCAGATATCCATCTGTTGCAAATGGTTTGGATGCTGCAGAAGAAGCGTTTAGAAACTATGAATATCAGCAAGCCATTGAAAAAGCTACTGCTGTTATCGAGGAAGTCGAGCCAGGTGCAATAAAGAAAATTAATGAGTTGTTTATTGAAACGCATGTATAAAAAATAAATCTGAAGCCTCCAATAAAAAGTTGGAGGCTTTTATTGTTGTTTACCAGGAAATTATTAAATGTTCAAGATGTGGATAATTGAAATCGTTATTTGCATCCAGCTCCAGCGCTTGTCGGGGCTGACCAAGGCGCTTCCGCTTCTGTCTTTTCAAATAGTTATTTATATGGTAGAATTTTTTGTTAGCAATGATCGTTTAAGGGGAAAGGAGAGAGAATAGGATGATCTATTTTGATAATAGTGCAACAACGAAGCCGTTTCATGAAGTGTTACAATCTTTCATCAAGGTATCATCTGATTATTTTGGAAATCCTTCCTCATTACATCAGATTGGTGGACAAGCGGAGAAGCTTTTGAGTCAAGCACAATCACAAATGGCAGGGCTTCTTGGTGTGAAGATGAACGAAGTCGTGTTTACTTCCGGGGGGACAGAAGGAAATAATCTAGCGATAAAAGGCACGGCCATAGAGTACTATCGCAGAGGGAAACATTTAATCACAACGACAATTGAACATCCTTCTGTACGGAGTGCTTTTGAACAGTTAGAAAAGCTTGGTTTTGAAGTGACTTATATTCCGGTGGATGCAGATGGTTTTGTTCGCCCTGCTGATATAGAAAGAGCGATAAGAGCAGACACGATTCTCGTTTCGATTATTCATATCAATAATGAAGTTGGTACAATTCAGCCGATAAAGGAAATTGGTCAAATATTAAAAGGCTTTCCAAAAATTATCTATCATGTTGACCATGTTCAAGGGGCTGGGAAAGTCGCTTTAGATTTTTATCAGTGCGGGATTGATTTGTGTACACTGTCTGGTCATAAGTTTCATGGGGTCAAAGGTACAGGAGCTATGTTTATTCGGAATGGAGTGAAGATTGCGCCGCTACTTTCAGGGGGTGGGCAGCAAATGGACCGGCGGAATGGCACTGAAAATGTTGCAGGAATTGTTGCGATGGCAAAAGCACTCAGAATGTCAATTGAACTGCGCAAAAGAAAAATGGATGAATTGTATCAAATTTTGGGTACAATAAGGTCCGGATTGAAAGAATTACCGAATATCACCATTCATACACCTGAAGAAAAAGCTGCTCCTCACATTTTGAACTTTTCCGTTAAAGGGTTAAAAGCAGAGGTTTTTGTCCATTCCCTTGAAGAGAAAGGTGTAATTGTATCGACTACGAGTGCTTGTTCATCAAAGCGGAATGCCCCAAGTAATACATTGCTTGCAATGGGCGTAAATCGCGACGAAGCAGAGAGAGCGATTCGCATCAGTCTTTCTTATGAAAATACATTGGGGGAAGCAAAGAAAGTGGTAAAGGCAATTTCGGAGAGTGTAAAACAATTAGGAGAGGTAAGAAAATAAATGATGTATGATCGCATTCTTATACGATATGGTGAAATCTCAACAAAAGGAAGAAACCGTAATAAATTTATTGAAAAACTGAGAAAAAGTGTTCGAAAAGCAATTGCTGATTTCCCTAAAGCAGTCATTCAATCTGACCGTGATCGAATGTATATTTTATTAAACGGAGAAGACGCTACGGAAGTCGCTTCTAAATTAAAAAATGTATTCGGAATTCAGTCGTTTAGTCCCGCGGTAAAAGTAGAAAAAAACATCGAACAAATGAAAGAAGCAGCACTTGAACTGTTCACTAGTCTTTATAGTAAAGGAAAGACATTTAAAATTTCCACTAAAAGATCTGATAAAACATTTGAGTTGGATACAAATGAAATGAATCATGAATTTGGCAGTTATTTATTAACAAATATTCCTGGGTTGACAGTAAATGTTCAAAATCCAGACATTAATTTAATAATTGAAGTCAGAAAAGATGCAGTCTATCTATCAGCTGAAACCATTCGCGGTGCAGCTGGGCTTCCTGTTGCCTCAAGTGGCAAAGCAATGCTTATGTTGTCAGGAGGAATCGATAGTCCAGTTGCTGGTTATTTATCCATGAAACGTGGTGTAGAGGTAGAAGCTGTCCATTTTGCGAGTCCTCCATACACG
This sequence comes from Bacillus sp. B15-48, assembly GCF_016879755.1. Taxonomy (GTDB): domain Bacteria; phylum Bacillota; class Bacilli; order Bacillales; family Cytobacillaceae; genus Mesobacillus_B. Next base: position 839,440 of record NZ_WOFU01000002.1, on the reverse strand, counting down.
AGTGAAAGGGCTCGACAAAAAGTGGTTGATTTAAGCGGAAAACTAGCAGAAATAAGTGGACATATAGCCTTACATATCGTTCCGTTTACGGAAATTCAGCAAATGATTCACAAACAGATTCCAGCGAACTACACAATGACAACGACAAGAAGAATAATGTTAAGAATTACTGATAAGTTGCGCGAACAAGAAGGTGGACTAGCGATTATTACTGGTGAAAGTCTTGGACAGGTTGCTAGTCAAACGCTAGAAAGTATGTACGCGATCAACGAGGTGACAACGACACCAATTTTACGTCCGCTTATTGCAATGGACAAGACGGATATTATGGAGATTGCGGCTAAAATTGATACACTTGAAATATCGAATTTGCCATACGAAGACTGTTGTACAGTATTTGTGCCTTCCTCTCCAAAAACAAAGCCAAAGCTTGAAAAAGTTCAGCATTTCGAAAGTTTCTTCGATTTTGAACCGCTAATCGAAAAAGCGGTTCAAGAAACAGAAACGATTATTGTTGAGTCAGGTTCGAATCCGTATGAGGAAGAAGATTTGTTCTAGAATTTTGAAGTGGAATAACAGCCTTAAGATTTCCCTTTTTTGTGAACAATTACCAGTGTTTGAGTTGTATTAGAATTTGTGATTTTACACACTCTATACTCACAAGGAGGTGAAAGTCACATGGCAAACAATAATAGCTCAAACAACCTTTTAGTACCTGGGGTTGAACAAGCTCTTCAGCAAATGAAATATGAAATTGCGAGTGAATTTGGTGTAAACCTTGGTGCTGAAACGACTTCTCGCGCTAATGGTTCAGTTGGTGGAGAAATCACTAAGCGTTTAGTTTCAATGGCTCAACAACAAATGAGCGGATTTTCAAAATAATATAACATAAATAAAATGGCTACAAGAAGCGGGATGAATTTCCCGCTTCTTTTATTTGGAGTGAAAGCTTGTGTCAAAGTCCTTTTTAAAAATTATGTATTTCTGTATAATGATATGGTCAGGTATTATTAGCAGATACTAAAGTTTAGGAGGGTGGATTTTGGAGAGGAATCAGTTGATTGCCCCGCAAAAATATAATCTTATTTCCGAATTTGAACGGTTTGCAGATAGCGATGAAAGAATCGCTCTTAAATGGGAAAATGAGATTGGAGAAAAAGAAGAGATCACTTATAAAAAATTATTAAGCTTGGCAAATAAAGTTGGGAATGTGTTTAAAACGTACGGACTTGCTAAGGGCGATGTGGTGTTAGTTGTAATCCCAAAGCTAATTGAAGCGTATCAAGTATATATAGCAGCGTTAAAACTAGGACTTGTCGTCATCCCGAGTTCTGAGATGTTAAGAACTAAGGATTTACAATATCGGGTTAATCATGGAGATGTAAAAGCGATCATTAGTTATTATCCATATGTTGATCAGTTTTTAGGCATAAATGATGATTTGTTGAGGTTTTCTGTTGGGAAGCAAGAAAACGGTTGGCTTTATTTAGGTCAGGAACTAAGTCAAGCGTCAGACTCACTTGAAATTGAACAAACGGATAAAGATGATATGGCTTTTTTATCTTATACATCAGGGACAACTGGAAACCCAAAAGGCGTCGTACACACACATGGCTGGGCCTATGCTCATCTACATACAGCAGCAAAAAATTGGCTTGGAATTGAGGAAGGAGATACCGTATGGGCGACGGCGGCCCCAGGGTGGCAAAAATGGATTTGGAGTCCGTTTTTATCTGTGTTAGGAACAGGTGCTACTGGGTTTGTTTATAATGGGAATTTTGAACCAAACAAATACTTAACCTTACTTGAAACATATAAAATAAATGTATTATGTTGCACGCCGACAGAATACCGTTTAATGGCCAAGGTAGAAAGAATTGGAGACTTTAAATTAGCAGATTTACGTAGTGCTGTGTCGGCTGGAGAACCATTAAATCGTGAAGTCATTGATATCTTTAGAACGCACTTTAATATTGATGTTCGTGATGGATATGGCCAGACAGAAAATACTTTACTAGTCGGTGTAATTCAAGGAATGGAACTAAAAGAAGGTTCAATGGGTAAACCTACTCCTGGAAATAAAGTTGAAATTATTAACGATGAAGGAGTTCCTTGTCCTGTTGGAGAAGTAGGTGATATAGCTGTCCACGTTGAAACACCTGCTTTATTTAAGCGTTATTATAAAGACCCTGAAAGGACAGCAATGCAATTTCGCGGCGATTATTATATTACAGGCGATAAGGCGAAAAAGGATGAAGATGGATACTTTTGGTTTGAAGGGCGCGGGGATGATATAATCGTTAGTTCAGGCTATACAATTGGTCCTTTCGAAGTAGAAGATGCGCTTGTGAAACATCCTGTCGTCAAAGAATGTGCAGTCGTCGCTTCGCCTGACGTTATACGCGGAAGCGTTGTGAAGGCCTTCGTTGTGTTGAAGGAGGGGACCGATGAAATGGATCCAAACTTAATCTCAATTTTGCAGAACCATGTAAAGTCTATGACAGCGCCGTATAAATACCCTCGGAAAATTGAATTTATTCAAGAACTTCCAAAGACAACCTCAGGGAAAATTCGCCGCGTAGAACTTCGAAGGAAAGAACTTGAAGTTAACAAGGGGGCAGATTGTTAAAAAGTGCACATAATAAAGAACTGCAAGGACAATCCTTGCAGTTCTCTTTAAAAGCAATGTCGAGATGGTTGCGTCTTCTAGTTTAAGAAGTTTCGTTTTACTTTTTCCCAGAACGAATTATCTTTTAGTTTAATCGTTTTCACTGTCTTATTACTCAGTTTAATCTCTATATCTCTAACGTGCTGAATGCTAAGAGCCTCATTATCCATCCCCATTATCGGAAAATCATTTCCATCTTGAACGATATGTAATAATAATTTCCGGCTTCCACTAAGGAGAAAAGAAGATCCCAATGTTCGATATTGATTATTATTAAGGGAAGCCAACTCACTTACTTGAATACATGGGAGCAAGGGGTCGACAATTGAACCACGTAAAGAACGATTGTACCCAGTGCTACCAGTCGGAGTAGACACAATCATCCCATCACCACGGAAGGTCTCGAAATGTAAATCGTCAATGAAGACATCGATTACAATTGTTTTAATAATGGACGAGCGCAGGCTAAACTCGTTTAAACATTGAAAACTCGTTTCCCCATCTACGTCTACATCGATGGTTGGATAACGTCTAACTTCAATATTATCATTTGAGATGCTGTTAATAACTTCTTCTGGGTGAGTGATTCGAAAATCACAATAAAACGTTCGCTCATCATTTAAAGATATGCCTGCATAGAGACAATCATCTCTGAATCCAGTATTGCGGACAGCTAGAAGAAAAGCATCATTTCCACCAATACTTGCAATGATATCTGCTTTACGATAATCCTTTTCTAATATAAACCCATTTTTTTCTGCTAAAGCATAGAGGGCGTCTACATTTTGCTTCATTTCTGGAACGGGCTTATGATAAAAAAATAATTTACGACGTTGTGACATCATCAATCCTCCAAACTTTTAAGTCCAAATCTTTTGTTATTTCCCCCCTTTTTTCGCCACTTTTGCTAAAATAAGGGGAGTTATTTATAGTGTACCATTATTAAGGCAAATAAATAGCTTAATAAAATGTACAAAAGGAGGATTTTTTTATGAACGGAAAACGGTGGGCAGCACTTGGAATTGCTGCTGTTTTATTTGCTGTTTCTGCTTTTGTTAATTTATTATCATCTTTCGCTTTTTCCGAGACAGAGTCTATTTTTAGTGATTTTTTCGGATCAAAAAATGACGTGGTATTAGAGGAAGTGATTGAAGATGGGGATGCGTTTTCAAAAGTGGCTGTTTTAACGATAAATGGGGTTATTCAGGACACTGGGGGTGGTGCTCCTTCTATTCTAGATACAGGTGGGTATAATCATCGGAAGTTTATGGAACAGCTTAATTACGCAAAAGACGATCCCAGTGTTAGAGCAATTATCCTTCGCGTTACTACTCCTGGTGGTGGTGTCGTCGAAAGTGCTGAAATTCATGATAAAATCGTTGAAATTCAACAGGAAGTAAATAAGCCTGTTTATATTTCAATGGGATCTATGGCTGCTTCAGGTGGTTATTATATTGCTGCACCAGCAAAGAAAATCTATGCAAGCCCTGAAACGTTAACAGGATCGTTAGGTGTCATTATGCAAGGGGTTAATTATGCTGGGTTAGCTGAAATGTATGGTGTTGAGTTTGTAACGATTAAGAGTGGGCCCTATAAAGATATCATGAGTGGGGCACGGGAAATGACAGAAGATGAGAGGGATATTCTCCAAAGGATGATTGATAATTCCTATGAAGGATTTGTTAAAGTCATTTCTGAGGGGCGAGAAATGTCTGTTGATGAAGTGAAAAGAATTGCAGATGGACGAATTTATGATGGCCGTCAAGCATTAGAACTTAATTTAATCGATGGGTTTGGTTATTTAGAAGATGTCATTAACGCTGTAAAGGAAGACGAAAATCTCGAGCAAGCCCAGGTTGTAAAATATACAGAAAACTTCGGGTTAAATTCTTTATTTGGCATGGGGGTACAAACAATCATGAGCAAAGGGACAGAAATGGAAGGAATCATTCATCTTTTATCCCAGCCGAATTCTCCAAGGTTGATGTACCTGTATGCTGAATAGGAGGAGGCCTTATTATGAGTACATATGATGAAAAAATAAATGAGGCGCAAGTTACAGACGAACCACAATCTGGCGAAAGTCCAATTCACACTCAAAAATTGTCTTCAGATCAACCTACAGCCTTCCGGTATGCAGGATTCTGGATGAGGTTTTGGGCATACCTTATGGACCTTTTGGTCATCGGAAGCATTAATAATTTGTTTATCTATCCTGTTTTTCGAACGCTTGGTATCTCAATCGTTGACAGCGGTATGTTTTCACCAATTGCGATTGCCACAGCCATAAGTTTTTATCTCTATTTTGTATTAATGACAAAATTCTTAGGCCAAACCCTAGGAAAGATGGTTTTCGGTATAAAAGTCATTCACTTAAATGGAGAGAAACTCTCTTGGGGGACCGTCTTATATAGGGAATGGATTGGACGGTTTATTTCAACAACAATTTGGATTACTTATGTGATTGTCGCCTTTCTGCCGAGAAAACAAGGATTACATGATTTATTTGCGGAAACATCGGTTATTCATGAGAAATAATGGGAACCTGCCTAATGGCAGGTTTATTTTTTTGGACATATGCCGATAATGGTAGGCTGAAAGGTTGTGAATAATTGTGAAATGGCTCTTCTTTTTCCTGCTTCTTTTATTATTGTTAATCATTGTGATTGCTTTGACAAATGTTAAGATTGTGATTGATTTTTATCACGGGAATGATAATGATAATTTTACGATCTTAATAAAGGCTTTGGGTGGACTTATTAAGTATAGAAAAAACATTCCGATGGTTAAACTGAATAAGGAGAACCAGTCTCTTACTATAAAAGAAAAAGTAGAAGTAGGACCCGATGATAAAACAGTCGATCAGCAGGAAAAGCAATTTGACAAACAAGACCTTTTAAATAGCCTGGATGATACGAAAGCATTACTTGAACATGTTGTAGGTTTACATACTCATATTCGTAAGCTGTTTAACAAGGTCTCAGTAAAAAAACTTGAATGGCACACTGCGGTTGGAATCGGAGAGGCAGCTTCTACTGCTGTATTATGTGGTGCAATCTGGTCTGTTAAAGGGAGTATTATCGGTTTAATTAGTAATTATATGAGAATGAAAGAAATGCCTGTGGTAACCGTAACCCCGATTTTTCAACAAACTTTGTCTCAAATTCAGTTGAAATGTATTTTTCAGATTCGAATCGGGCATGCTATTTTGGCAGGGTTAAAACTGGTTAGATATTGGAAAGGCGGAATGCCTAACTTTAAAACAAGACCGCTTTCTGCCCTTTCTGGTGATAAAACAAATTCAGTTTAAGGAGGATTCTTCATGTCAGATCATCCAATTCAAGGTCTTATGACAACAGCAATGGAAAACTTAAAGGAAATGATTGATGTAAATACAATTATTGGTGACCCCGTTGAAACTCCTGACGGCAGTGTCATCATGACTGTTTCGAAAGTAGGCTTTGGGTTTGCTGCAGGTGGAAGTGAATTTGTGCTAGATGGTGATAATGGTTCGACATCCAAACATCCATTTGGAGGAGGAAGTGGTGGCGGTGTTTCTATTACTCCGATCGCATTTTTAATCGTTAGCACCCATGGAGTGAGAATGCTTCATCTTGATGAAAATACGCATTTGATTGAAAAAATTCTAGATGCAGCACCACAGGCTGTTGAGAAGATTCAAAATATGTTGTCCAAAGCTTCAAATGGTGGGGACAATAAAGACAATAGCGATAATCTTCAACCAAGTAATCCAAGTGAATACCAAGGACCTAAAAAAGATCTTGAAATTTAATGAACCGAAAAAGTTAACTTCTAATTGAAGTTAACTTTTTATTTGCAAACGCTAATATTTGAAAAAGTTTTAAATAAAAGATATATTAACACTGTACATAAAATGGTTTAGGAGGATGAGGGAAATATGGCAAATATTACATTTAAGGAAAAAGCAGTAACATTATTAGGGAATGAAGTAAAAGTAGGTGACCAAGCCCCAGACTTTAAAGTGTTAGCAAACGATCTCTCTGAAGTAACACTACAAAATACAAACGGAAGTGTAAGATTGATTAGCGTTGTGCCATCACTTGATACAGGGGTTTGTGATGCGCAAACTCGCCGCTTTAATGAAGAGGCGGTAAAGTTCGACAATGTTAAAGTATTAACTGTTAGTGTTGATTTACCGTTTGCACAAAAGCGTTGGTGTGGAGCGAATGGAATCGAAAATGTACAAACACTTTCTGATCATCGCGATTTATCTTTTGGAGAAGCATACGGAGTGGCAATTCAAGAATTACGCCTATTAGCTCGCGCTGTTTTCGTTGTCGATTCAAACGATAAAGTGACATATGTAGAGTATGTAAGTGAAGCAACGAATCACCCGGATTATGAAGCTGCAATTAAAGCAGTAAGCGAAGCAAAATAAATACTTGGGCCGCAGAACATTCTGCGGCTTTTCCTTATCATTAAGGAAATGAATCTTGTTCAAATAAAAAGGGAGCGTTAAAATAGAAAAATACGCCAATGAAAGGAGCAGGAGAACCTATTGAGTATCGTACCAGTAGAAAAGTTGTTTACTGTCTTTAATCAGACAGCTGATATGTTGAAAGATGAATTATCATGCACTTATTTAGAAGCACTTGCGGAGACGGGGGAAAACATCTTTCACGATAAGATTCTTCAAGAAGAATTAAGTGAACTGACAAACAAAAGGATAAGTAAATTATACAAGGAAATTCGCTTAACGGACTATTCCCAAGAGGAAATTCGCAAAGCATTTCAGCTAGCAATTTTAAGAGGAATGCAGGAAAATGTTCAGCCAAACCATCAAATGACACCAGATTCAGTTGGAATTTTAATTGGATACCTTGTAAATAAATTTATTAAGGAATCAACTTTTCGGTTATTAGACCCAGCGATAGGGACAGCAAACTTATTGTCAACTGTGTTAAATCAACAAACAGGTAAAACGATTGTGTCGATTGGCAGTGAGATTGACGATGTGTTAATTAAGCTCGCTTATGTAAATGCAAATTTACAAATGCATGAAGTTGAATTATTTAATCAAGATAGTTTAGAATCTTTGTTTATCGACCCAGTAGATGCGGTCGTTTGTGATTTGCCAGTTGGATATTACCCGAATGATGTTAAGGCTGCCGAATATGAAATTAGTGCGAATAATGGTCATACATATGCTCATCATTTATTTATTGAGCAAAGCACACGCCACACGAAAGCAGGGGGCTATCTCTTTTTTGTGATTCCCAATGGACTTTTCGAAAGTGAACAAGCTACCAAACTACATCAATTCATAAAGGATCATTTAGTGATTCAAGGGATCATTCAATTGCCGTTAGAGATGTTTAAAAATAAACAAGCGGCGAAAAGCATTTTAATCGTACAGAAGAATGCTGAACATATTAAGAAACCTAAACAAGCTTTGCTTGTAGAATTGCCCCGTATGTCAGATGGGCGGGCAATGAACAATATTCTTAGTAAGATTGATCAATGGTACATTGAAAATAAGAAAGATTAACAAACCGATGTTCATATTCATCGGTTTTTTTTGCTGGGAAAGGGAACACGAAATAGGGGAAATAGTCACGAAATTTTCAAGTATCAGAATTAAAGTACTTTTGTAATGTAAGCGGTAACAGTTCAATCATAGCTTGATATGAACATAGCTCAATGCTTTAATGATTATTGGAGAGATAGAAACTGAGCTAGTTGTACAAACTAAAATCCAAAGGTGATTTATTTGCTTGTACAAGTTGTTAAAAAGGAGCGGTTAGTTAAAAATGGCAAAAATGATTGCAATTAATGCAGGAAGTTCATCCCTAAAGTTCCAGCTTTTTGAGATGCCTAGTGAAGAGGTTATAACAAAAGGCCTAGTTGAAAGGATTGGACTGAAGGACTCGGTTTTTACCATTTCTGTAAATGGGGAAAAAGTTACGGAAACCCTTGATATCCCTAATCATGAAGTGGCTGTTAAAATGTTATTAGAAAAACTTATCAATAATAGGATTATTAAGTCATTTGAGGAGATTGAAGGTGTTGGGCATCGTGTGGTTCATGGTGGAGAAGAGTTTAGTGACTCTGTCGTCATAACTGATGAAGTGTTGGCGAAGCTTGATAAACTATCAGAATTGGCTCCATTACATAACCCAGCAAATCTAACAGGAATTATTGCATTTAAACAAGCGCTACCAAACATTCCTGCAGTTGCTGTTTTTGATACTGCCTTCCACCAGACAATGCCTGAAAGCTCATTTTTATATAGCTTACCATATGAATATTATAAAAATTTTGGCATTCGTAAATATGGATTCCACGGAACATCACATAAGTATGTTTCCGAGCGTGCTGCGGAAATGTTGGGGCGCCCAATCGAGCATCTACGCTTAATTTCCTGTCACCTTGGAAATGGTGCTAGTATTGCGGCTATTGAAGGTGGAAAATCGATTGATACATCAATGGGATTCACACCGTTAGCGGGGGTAACGATGGGAACAAGGTCAGGAAATATTGACCCAGCACTTATTCCTTATATTATGGAGAAGACGAGTAAGACGGCTGATGAAGTTCTAGATGTTTTAAATAAAAAGAGTGGAATGTTAGGGGTTTCCGGATTCTCAAGCGATCTTCGTGATATAGAAGAAGAAGCGGCAAAAGGAAATGAGCGTGCAGAATTAGCTTTACAGGTATTTGCAAATCGAATTCATAAGTATATTGGTTCATATGCAGCGCGTATGAGCGGTATAGATGCCGTTATCTTTACTGCTGGAATCGGTGAAAACAGTATATCGATTCGTGAGCGAGTTCTTAAAGGACTTGAATTCATGGGTATTTATTGGGATCCAGCACTTAACAAAATTCGTGGTAAAGAAGCATTCGTTAGCTATGCTCATTCACCGGTTAAGGTTATGGTTATTCCAACAAATGAGGAAGTAATGATTGCAAGGGATATTGTTCGATTAATAAAATAAGTTTAAAGGCAAAAGCAACGCTTTTGCCTTTTTTTCTTTTATTTTAAAAAAAGCATGAGAGAATTTACATATGCTATACTAAAAATAAATTGATACGTTGGAGGGTTTGTGATGACTTTGACAAAAAGGGAAAACCAGGTCATTGAAGAGCTGAAAAAATGGGAGTCCTCTCTTTTTGATTATGTCCCCAATGATTTAGAACTTATCTACGATAAATATTTAGAAAGAGCCTTCGTCATGCTTCCCGAAGAAGTGCAAGATCAATTCTTTTCAAAATTAGACAATTGGCTCTTTCATCTCCACTCGCTGATTCAAGGTTCCCAATTACAAATAGATGCAAAAGCACGAATCTTAACGGCTGGCAGGGTCTTTAATAGTGAATTGCATTCAATTGAACATATTCGAGAATTATCCATAGAACAAGTTCAATACATTGCTGAACAACAAATTGCAAGACACCGAGTGTATTCATTCATACAAGGAGGAGTTTCGGGGAGTGGCGGGGCCATTGCACTTGGAGCGGATCTTCCGGCTATGGCAGTCATTAATTTACGTGCGGTTCAGTTGATTGCGATGTCATATGGATTTGAAGTCAACACACCGTTTGAAATGATGACGGCATTAAAAGTCTTTCATGTAGCTATGATGCCAAAGCGCATACAGGCGAATGGTTGGAGCGAGTTGATTGAGGATTTGAAACAAACAGATAATCATTATTTTTATGAAGGAAGAGAGGATTTAACAGACATAACATGGATGGAACAGCCAATAAGGCAAATGTTAAAAGCAATGGTCATTCTCTTGTTTAGAAAAAAGCAGTTACAAGGTTTGCCGATTATCAGTATGGCGATTGGAGCAGGCGCGAATTATCAATTAACGAGAAAAGTGACAGACTTTGCCCATAAATATTATCAATATCGCTATTTGCTACATAAAGGAGTGTAAAAAATGAGTACAGCAGAACATAAGCAATCCGCCCCTTCTCAAGTTCGTTGTAAAATAATTACCGTTAGTGATACAAGAAATAAAGATACGGATAAAAGCGGGAAATTAATGATGGAGATGCTTGAAAATGAAGGGCATCTTATTATCGATTATGTGATTGTCAAAGACGAAATTGAACCAATCCGTTTAGAGGTTTTAAAAGGTAGTGGGAATCCAGAGATTGACGTTATTTTAACGAATGGTGGAACCGGTATTGCGAAACGGGATGTAACGATCGAGACGGTTCAGAAACTTTTTGATAAAGAAATTACCGGCTTTGGTGAACTCTTCCGGATATTAAGTTACCAAGAAGATATCGGTTCTGCCGCGCTAATGTCACGAGCGGCCGCAGGGGTGATAAACAATAAAGCTGTATTTGCCACGCCAGGTTCTAGCGGTGCTGTTAAATTGGCGATGAAAAAATTAATTCTTCCTGAAATTGGCCATATTGTCGGTGAGTTAAAAAAAGATCTATCTTAAAAATCATCAAGGGCCTCTCAATGTCAATGTAACGGGTTCTCTTTTGAGGTGCAAAAAGCAGGGCACCATGTTGGAATATGCCCTGCTCATATCGTTAATCTTCATACCTTCTTTGACACTTAAGAATAATAGACGGAAATATTCCGCTTAATTAGCAAATATCATTAAAAACAGCTTGAATAAACGGGTAAATTCCGTCTATTAACTCGATAAACGTGAAAGTGAAGGATTTTTAGTTGCATAACCGGAATATCTCCCCTTATATCCCCCGAAACGAGCTCCATTCTGCATTTAACCGGAAATTCTCCGCTTATTTCCCTTTTGCTAGTTACTCAATTAAGGACAAGCCTTCTATTTAAGAGAGGGGAAGTCAGAAATTATTAATATTTATCGCAGATTAACTGGCAGTCATTCCCTTACTGATGGAAGTTTCAAACTTTATCCTAAATGGGCTTTCTCGCTGGTGACATCTTGATGTGTACGATACCATAACCATAAATCATTGATGATGGATGCAAGTTCAGCAATTTCACTATTAAGTTTGCATGAACGTGTAAAATTTGATTCATCATTCAATTCTGCTTGTTTTTGGTTAATTAAGCTTTCTAGTTCTGCGATTCTATCAGGAATATGACCACGGATCTTTTCCCAATGTAGAAGGATTTGGTGCTGTATTCCCAATGATAACTCGTCCCAACCTACTTTAAAGGAAGGGATTGAAATGCCTAGTCTTGAATCGAAATTAAAAAATTCCTTCATAAAATAAAGTCACCCCATTTTAATCATGCTTTTATTTTACATCAGTAAGTATTCCTATGCTATTCATTTATTTCCCCCCGTTTATAAAATTTCCTTTTTTTTCTTTTCTTTGAAAAATTTTTTTAAAAAATATTGCATTAAAGGATTGAAATTAAATGTAAAACCTGTTAATTTTTAATATATCAAATGAATAAACATATAATAACTTGTATAAATATTCAAAGAGGAGACAAAAAAATGAATGAATCTAAAAAAATAGTACTTGCCTATTCTGGCGGGCTAGATACATCAGTAGCAATAAAATGGCTTCAAGAAAAAGGATATGATGTGATTGCATGTTGTCTTGATGTCGGTGAAGGAAAAGATTTAAACTTTGTTAAAGAGAAGGCATTGAAAGTTGGAGCGACTAAATCATATGTTCTTGATGTAAAAGAAGAATATGCTCAAGAGTATGCGCTAATTGCTTTGCAAGCTCATACATTGTATGAAGGGAAATATCCGCTTGTTTCCGCACTGTCACGTCCGCTTATTTCAAAGAAACTTGTAGAAGTCGCTGAAAAAGAAGGTGCAGTTGCTGTAGCTCACGGTTGTACGGGGAAAGGGAACGACCAAGTGCGTTTTGAAGTATCAATTAATGCTTTAAATCCGGATTTGGAAGTTCTTGCACCTGTACGTGATTGGAAGTGGTCGCGTGAAGAAGAAATCGATTATGCCCTTAAAAACAATATTCCTATTCCAGTTAATTTAGATAGCCCATTTTCGATTGACCAAAACCTTTGGGGACGCAGCAATGAGTGTGGAATTCTTGAAGATCCATGGGCTACTCCACCAAAGGAAGCTTATGAATTAACTGCTGAACTTGAAGATACACCAGACACACCTGAAATTGTTGAAATTGAGTTTGAACAAGGAGTTCCAGTTGCTTTAAACGGAAAAGCTTTCTCACTAGCACAACTTATTCTTGAGCTAAATATTATTGCTGGAAAACACGGTGTTGGCCGTGTGGACCATGTTGAAAACCGCCTTGTTGGGATTAAATCACGTGAAGTCTATGAAGTTCCAGGTGCAATGACATTAATTAAAGCTCATAAAGAACTTGAAGATATTACGCTAGTTAAAGAAATTGCTCACTTCAAGCCTGTAATTGAAAAGAAAATCACTGAAATGATTTATGAAGGACTATGGTTCTCTCCACTCCGTACAGCACTTGAAGCGTTCTTAAAAGAAACGCAGAAACATGTGACAGGAACAGTACGAGTGAAGTTATTTAAAGGACACGCGATTATCGAAGGACGTAAATCTCCATATTCCTTATACAATGAAAAGCTTGCTACTTATACGAAAGAAGATGAGTTTGACCATGCAGCAGCAGTTGGATTTATCAATCTTTGGGGACTTCCAACAAAAGTAAATAGTATGGTACAAGGTAAGAAGGTGAACGCGTGAAAAAGTTATGGGGCGGCAGATTTACTGCTTCCGCTGAGGAATGGGTCGATGAATTCGGTGCCTCGATCTCCTTTGACCAAGAGCTTGTTTTAGAGGATATCGAAGGTAGCATTGCCCATGCTACGATGTTAGCTAAGTGTGAGATTTTAACAACTGAAGAAGCGGATACCATCATCGCCGGATTAAAGACATTAAAAGAAAAAGCAGAGAAAAAAGAACTTGAATTCACTACAAAATATGAAGATATTCATTTGAATTTAGAACATTTGCTAACAGAGCTTGTTGGTCCCCTGGGCGGCAAGCTCCATACGGCAAGAAGCCGAAATGATCAAGTAGCAACTGATATGCACTTGTATTTAAGAGAGCAAGTAAAAGAGGTTGTGCACTTAATTGCTGAATTCCAACAGGTATTAATAACTAAGGCCGAACAACATGTAGAAACGATTATGCCAGGATATACCCATCTACAAAGAGCCCAGCCAATTTCTTTTGGGCATCATCTGATGGCTTATTTTTGGATGCTTGAACGAGACAAGCAGCGTTTTCTTGGAGCTTTAGAACGAATTAATATTAGTCCTTTAGGCGCTGGTGCGTTAGCCGGGACGACCTTTCCAATTAACAGGGAATATAGCGCAGAACTATTAGGATTTGAGGGGATCTATCAAAACAGCTTAGATGCGGTTAGTGACCGGGACTTTATTCTTGAATTTATGTCAGCTAGTTCAATTATGATGATGCACTTATCTCGCTTTGCTGAAGAAATCATTCTTTGGTGTAGTCAAGAGTTTCGTTTCATCGAGCTTGATGATACATTTGCGACTGGAAGCAGCATTATGCCGCAAAAGAAAAATCCCGATATGGCTGAGTTAATTCGGGGGAAAACCGGGAGAGTTTATGGTAGCCTAATGGGCTTGCTAACAATCTTAAAGGGACTTCCGCTTGCTTATAATAAGGACATGCAGGAAGATAAAGAGGGAATGTTTGATACAGTTAAAACTGTAAAAGGTTCATTGAAAATCTTTGCAGGAATGATTGAAACGATGACTGTTAATAAGGATAAAATGGAAGATTCTGTGACGAAAGATTTTTCTAACGCAACAGAATTGGCTGATTATCTAGCTTCAAAAGGACTACCTTTTAGGGAAGCACATGAAATTGTTGGCAAATTAGTTTTAGAATGTATTCAAAAGGGCTGTTATTTAGCGGATCTATCACTCGCTGACTTCAAGGCTGCTAGCACTTTATTTGAAGAAGATATTTACGATGCACTTAATCCTTATAATGCAGTTGTACGTAGGAACTCAACGGGTGGTACCAGTTTCGCAGAAGTTACTGCCCAGATTAAAAAAGGAAAAAAAATCCTAGAACGTTAAATTTCATTAAATATCGCAGAGTAGCCACTAGTGGGGGAGAAACCCACCACTGGTAGAAGTTTTCTTAAAAAAGGAACACGCAACCATTTAATTGGCTGCGTGTTCCTTTTTTATAAAGTTTAAACGTCTTCTTCGACTTCTTCGTCTTTTTCAGTGCGTATTATCATGACATCACAAGGAGCGTATCTAGCAATGTGTTCGGAAACGCTACCAATAAAGAAACGTTCAACGGCATTCATTCCTGTAGCACCACAAACAATTAAATCAACATCGAACTTTTTAGCAATATCCTTTGCGATTTTTACTTTTGGAGAACCATAATCAATTGCAAAATCCACTTCTTTTATACCGGCTTCCAATGCATCATGTTTATAGCTTTCAAGAAGTTCTTGGGCAAATTCTGTTGCACGTTCTGAAATTGTTCGGTCATATGCCTCAACTGATGCAAATGTCCTTAAATCAATGACATGTGTTAAGAAAAGTTTTGCATCATTTCTCTTTGCAATCTCAATAGCCTTTTTGAATGCCCACGCAGCTTGTTTGGACCCGTCAACGGCAACTAAAATATTCTTATATGTTAAACCCATTGCTATCTCCTCCTTCACTTTAATTATACAATATATTTCCAAGTATGGATGTTACAAACTAACGAACAATAAAAATAGTTGGAAGGAGGATTTGTCATATGCAATCTCGTGAACAAGATAAAACAGAATCCTATATCTATAATGAAACTGGGACGAGTGAGGTTATGCAACAAATCTTGGACTCCTATAATAGTGGAGTAATTGATTCGAAAGTTTCCGAAGAACAACAGAACAAGTGACCGAGAAAGACAAGCTGAAAAGTCAGCTTGTTTTTTGCATTTTGTTCAACTAAAATTTATGTAAATCGTTTATGTTTTCGTAGTATTTAGCTAATTTTTTTACCTGGGGGATAAAAATATGATTATTGGTGTGCCAAAGGAAATAAAAAACAATGAAAATCGGGTGGCGATGACACCTGCAGGCGTAGTAAATCTTATCCAATCCGGCCATGAGGTTTGGATTGAAACGGGTGCGGGACTGGGCTCAGGCTTTACCGATGAGGATTATCAACAAGCAGGAGCGCAGATTGTCGCAAATGGAAAAGCGGCATGGGATGCAGAAATGATAATGAAGGTGAAAGAGCCGCTTCCGGAAGAATACAAATTTTTTCGTAATGGGCTGATTTTATTTACATATTTACATCTAGCTCCTGAAAAAGATTTAACAAAAGCATTAATTAATAAAAAAATTGTAGGAATTGCTTATGAGACCGTCCAACTTAAAAACGGAAGTTTACCATTGTTAATGCCAATGAGCGAAGTAGCAGGAAGGATGGCCCCACAAATTGGAGCTCAATTTCTAGAAAAGGTACATGGTGGTAAGGGTATTCTTTTATCCGGAGTGCCAGGTGTTCAGCGAGGGAAAGTAGCAATCATCGGGGCTGGTGTTGCTGGGACGAATGCGGCGAAAACGGCGATTGGTCTTGGTGCGGAGGTAACTATTCTTGATGTGAACCCTGAACGTCTTCGTCAGCTGGATGACCAATTTAGAAATGATATATCAACGTTAATGTCGAATCCATATAATATTTTTGAAGCCGTAAAAGCCGCAGATTTAGTCATTGGTGCAGTGTTGATTCCTGGTGCGCGTGCGCCAATGTTAGTGACAAAAGAGATGATAAAGTCGATGAAACCTGGTTCAGTTGTTGTTGATATTGCGATTGATCAAGGAGGGATTTTTGAAACGACTGATAAAGTTTCAACGCATGATAGTCCAACATATACGAAATATGATGTCGTACATTATGCAGTGGCCAACATGCCTGGCGCTGTGCCGAGAACGTCTACGATTGCACTAACGAATGTAACAGTTCCCTATGCGTTGCAAATTGCGAATAAAGGATTTAAACAGGCTTGTCTCGATAATGAAGCAATATTAAAAGGGGTAAATACGCTTGAAGGTCATGTCACATATAAAGCCGTTGCTGAAGCTCAAAACTTACCGTATACAGACCCGAAAATTTTATTAAACTTAGTTTAACTATATTACAAAAAGATTCGGTATATACTGAATCTTTTTTGTTGAGTGGATTGTGAAGGATGTTAATTCATGTTATTTTATAGTATATTGTTTATGGAAGAAAAACACGTAGTTTGTACATAGTGTACTGCGGAATCGTTCCAGTAATATTGAAAAATGAGGAGTGTCTAAATGGAAAACGTACTTATTTTTGGACATAAGAATCCAGATACTGATTCGATTTGTTCAGCGATTGCTTATGCAAATTTAAAAAAGCAACAAGGAGAAGAAGTAGAGGCTGTCCGACTTGGCCAAATTAACGGAGAGACAGCTTATGCGCTCGATTATTTTAAAGCTAGTGAACCTCGTTTAATCGAACAAGCCGTTGAAGAAAAAACAGTTATTTTAGTCGACCATAATGAGCGTCAACAAAGTGCAGATGGAATCGAAAAAGCAAAAATCTTAGAGGTCATTGACCATCACCGTGTGGCAAACTTTGAAACAAGTGACCCGCTTTATTTCCGTGTGGAGCCAGTTGGTTGTACGGCAACGATTTTAAATAAAATGTATAAGGAAAACAATGTCAATTTAGACAAACAAACAGCAGGCTTAATGTTATCAGCGATTATATCCGATTCACTCCTATTTAAATCACCAACATGCACAGAGCAGGATGTAGCTGCAGCAAAGGAACTTGCGGAAATTGCTGGTGTAGATGCCCAAGAGTATGGACTTGCTATGTTAAAAGCAGGTGCTGACTTAAGTAGCAAGACGATAGGAGAACTTATTTCACTGGATGCAAAGGAATTTTCAATGGGAAGTTCAAAAGTAGAGATTGCCCAAGTAAATACCGTTGATATCAACGAAGTACTGGCACGCCAGGCTGAACTTGAGGACGCGATCCAAAAAGTAATTGCTGACAAGGACCTAGATTTATTCCTCCTAGTTGTTACAAATATTTTAACCAATGATTCTGCTGCCCTTGCATTAGGTAAACAGGCGGATGCTGTTGCTGAAGCTTTCAACGTAAGCTTAGAGAATAATACGGCGACATTAAAAGGTGTCGTTTCACGTAAAAAGCAGGTTGTCCCAGTATTGACAGATACTTTAGTTGCTAGAGGATAGTAAATAAAAGAAGCTCGGGTCATAGGACGGAGCTTCTTTTTATCGTTTGTCTTTGTATAGCCAGTTATTAGGGGATAGACGTTTTGGCTTTAGTAGCTTGAATCAGAGGTTAGCCCTTTCATAATCATTACCCCTGAACTTGCGCCTATTCTGGATGCGCCTGCATTAATCATCGTTTCGGCATCTTCAAGACTTTTTATGCCTCCTGATGCTTTAACACCAATTGAAGGACCGACAACCTTTCTCATTAATGCGATATCTTCCTTCGAAGCGCCTCCGGTTGAGAAGCCAGTAGACGTTTTTACATAATCAGCTCCAGCTTTAACGGCGAGCTTACAAGCTGTTTCTTTTTCCTCATCTGTTAATAGCGAAGTTTCAATAATGACTTTTACTAATGCTTTTCCTCTTGCTGCCTCAACGACGGCTTTAATGTCATTTTCTACCAACCCATCATTTTGCTCCTTCAATGCACCAATATTGATTACCATATCAACTTCATCGGCTCCATTTTCAATTGCATTCTTCGTTTCAAATGCTTTTACCTCAGAAGTTGTTGCTCCGAGTGGAAAACCAATGACCGTACATACTTTCACTTCAGGAGTATCTGTTAAAATTTCCGCTGCCGTTTTAACCCATGTTGGGTTTACGCAAACAGAGGCAAATTTATGCTCTTTTGCCTCCTCTGCTAGTTTCATTATATCTGCTTTTTTCGCATCGGCCTTTAATAAAGTATGGTCAATCATCTGGGCGAGTTGCTGTGACATGTTCATCTACCTCCTGTTATTAATAAAACATTTGTTCATTATTGGACCAATATATCAACTCAATGGTCAATTGTAAATGATGCCTCAAATAACAATGCAATTCTGGAACTTGCTTAACGAATAATCTGTAATTCCTTAGGATATTTCGTTAAACTTTCAACTCCTGTAGCAGTAACAACGACATCGTCTTCGATGCGAACACCTCCTACATTTGGAACGTAAATACCTGGTTCCACTGTAAAAACCATCCCTTCTTCAAGAATCATTGAATTGGTCTCAGTTATTGATGGGTATTCATGGACACTAATTCCTAAGCCGTGACCTAATCGATGTGGAAAATATTGTCCATATCCTGCCGAATGAATATAGTTTCGAGCGGCAAGGTCAACGTCAGCGGCAATCGTACCTGATTTTATCTTTTTTAACGCGGTAAGCTGACTTGCGAGAACCGTTTCGTAAATTTTTTCTTGTTCCTCGCTAAGGTCGTGAAAAGCAACCGTCCTTGTGATGTCAGAACAATAACCATCAACAACGACACCAAGGTCGAATAAAACGAGATCTCCTTTTTGAATTTTGGTTTTTCCTGGTGTACCATGTGGGGATGCTGAATTCTTTCCTGTTAAAACCATTGTTGAAAAGGACATTTCAAGTACGCCTTTTTTCTTCATTTCATATTCAATTGCGGCAAGAATCTCTAATTCTGTTTTTCTTTCACTAATTTCGTTGATGCCTGTTTCTACCGCATAATCAGCGAGTTTACATGCCTCACGAAGTTTTATCATTTCATATTGATCCTTTACTAATCTAAGCTGTCTTATTTTATCTTCCGCCGTAACAAATAACGTGCCTGCGAACAACTCACTTAAATACTCATAACGTTTAATATTCATATGTTCTTTTTCAATCGCCATTTTATGTACAGAATGGACTCTCGATTTTATCGTCTGTTTTACTAGCACCCAAGGGTCATCAATATCACTATAACCGATAATTTCATGCGGCCACCCGGCATTTTTTGCTTCATTTCCCTCCATACTTGCACAAATTAAAAATGGCTCTTCTTCTTGGAAAATAGCAACTCCAAGCAGTCGTTCATGGGGGTCACTTAAAAATTGGCTAAAATAAAAGACATTATTTGGTGAAGTTAGAAAGGCAACATCGATGTCATTTTCTTTTAACCATGCAGATAGTTTTATGCGTCTGTCGATCATATTATTTACCTCCTTTTTTTTCTCTATTTATGAGCGTAGCAACTGGAAAGACAAAAGTAAACTTCACGTATAAATAAAAGGGATTTTGGAAGTAATGGAGAAGTATTTAAATGATAAGTGGAAAGGAGAGAGTAAATTGAAAGTTTCATATCATGGGCATTCTGTAGTGAAAGTAGAAACAGGAGGAAAGTCGATTTTATTTGATCCTTTTATTACAGGGAATGGTTTAACGGATCTAAAGGCGGATGAAGTTAAAGTAGATGTGATTATCTTGACACATGCACATAATGATCATGTTGGGGATACTGTTCAGTTAGCAAAGAAAAATGACGCTTTAGTTATCACAAATGCGGATTTAGCTACATATTTATCTTGGCAAGGCGTTCGTACACATGGCATGAATATTGGTGGGGCATGCGAATTTGATTTTGGGAAGGTGAAAATGACCCAAGCGTTCCATGGTTCCGGTTATGCTACTGAAAATCAACAAATCATTTATGGTGGGATGCCAGCTGGAGTGTTATTGTTTGTAGAAGGAAAAACCATTTATCATGCGGGTGATACCGGATTGTTTTCTGATATGAAGTTAATAGGCGAGCGTCATCCGATTGATTTAGCGTTCTTGCCAATTGGTGATAATTTTACAATGGGACCTGAGGATGCCGCGATCGCAGCTGAATTTCTTCGAGCAAAGCAGGTGGTACCTATTCATTTTAATACATTCCCGCCAATTAAACAGGATCCGCAAGCTTTTGTTTCAATGTTAAAGGACCAGAACGGTAGAGTGCTTGAACCTGGCGAAGTACTTGAACTTTAAATTTGATAAAAACTGCTGTACGAATAAGTACAGCAGTTTTTATTTTTTTGGATTATAGCTGGAGGCTTGTGCATAAGTATAAAACAAGCTTATTTTCAGGAGGCAATTAGGATGAATAAAAATCGTTATCTACTTTGTTTATTACTTTGTGGCGTGATGCTTTATTACGCTATTCCACGACTTTCAATTGAAACCTCAGGAAAGGAAAGTTTATTTGCAATCGCCTGGCTAATGTTAGCTTTTTTTGTTATCGCTGGTAATCTTTCTGCCTATCTTTTTACGCCGAAAAAGCAAAAACATTTGTCTAGAAAGAAGGGTCAAAAACCGAGGAAAACCCGTGGTATTGCGAATTAAGGGAGTTAAAGTTTAATGTAGATTGCATGAATACAATTGAATCAAGGCTTCATAAACCTTATAATTGTAGAAGGAAAAACGTTTTGTTCGGAACTATAATTAAAAAGGGTGAAGCTCTTGGCAACGAAGCATGAACAAATTTTACTATATATCGATGAACTTCCGATTGGGGAAAAAATCTCTGTACGTCAAATCGCCAAAGCGATGAGTGTTAGTGAAGGGACAGCATACCGTGCGATTAAGGAAGCTGAAAATAAAGGGTATGTTAGTACGATTGAACGCGTCGGCACAATCCGCATCGAAAGAAAAAAGAAAGAAAATATTGAGAAACTGACATTTGCGGAGGTTGTCAATATTGTTGATGGACAGGTTCTTGGTGGTCGTGCAGGTCTTCATAAAACATTGAATAAATTTGTCATCGGAGCGATGAAGCTGGAAGCAATGATGCGCTACACGGGAGCAGGGAATTTGCTCATTGTAGGAAACCGTGATAAAGCGCATGAACAGGCATTAAAGGCCGGTGCAGCTGTATTAATCACCGGTGGTTTTGATACAGAAGATCATGTAAAAAAGCTAGCTGATGAATTGCAACTACCGATCATCTCTAGTAGTTATGATACCTTTACTGTGGCAACAATGATTAACAGAGCGATCTATGATCAACTTATTAAAAAGGAAATTGTGTTAGTTGAAGACATTCTTACATCGATTGATGAAACAACCTACCTTACCACAGATGACAAAGTATCTGATTGGTATCGTTATAAAGAAGAAACGATGCATAGCCGTTTTCCAGTAGTTGACCGGAATATGAAAGTGCAAGGGATGATCACATCAAAGGATATATTAGAAGACAATCTCGATACATCGATTGAAAAAGTGATGACGAAGCAACCAATGACTGTAGGTGGTAAAACAAGTGTTGCTTCCGCTGCACATATGATGGTGTGGGAAGGGATTGAGTTATTACCAGTCGTCGATGATTCCAATCGTTTACAAGGGATTGTCAGCAGGCAGGATGTGCTAAAAGCTTTACAGATGATTCAGCGCCAACCACAAGTTGGAGAAACTTTAGATGATACGATTACGAGCCAAATGGTGATTTTACGTGGGAAAACAAAGGAGGAAGATGTTTTTCGCTACACAGTTACACCGCAAATGACAAATCATCTTGGTACAATTTCATACGGTGTATTCACTACAATTGTTGCAGAGGCAGCTAATCGCGTATTAAGAGGCTATAAGAAGGGTGACCTTGTCGTTGAAAATATGACGATTTATTTTTTGAAGCCTGTTCAAATCGATCATGTTCTAACGATACATCCAAGAATTCTTGAAGTAGGTAGAAAGTTTGGAAAGGTAGATGTAGAAGTATTTAATGAAGGGGTTCTCGTTGGAAAAGCGATGATGGTATGTCAATTAATTGACAAACATTAAAAAAGAAGCGGTCCAAAAAGGGCGGCTTCTTTTCTCCTAAGAATGATTTTTCATATACTCAGCTTCTTCCATTGCAAATGGAAGATAATGCTTATAAGCTTTCATTCCGTTGTAAGCATTAAAACTACCAATTAAAATAAAACCACCAGCAATAATATAAGTAATTGTTGAGGGGAATAGGAATAATTGATTGATCCCGAAAAGGGCAACAAACAGACCAAGCGCGATGCTAGACTTCGATGATAGCCACTTCTTCTCGATTGGTAGCGTGCTACGTACATATTTAATTTTATAAAATACATACATTGAAAAAGAAATGACGATTAAAAAAACGAGTACAGGCATTATTTATACCTCCAATTTAAAAATCATCTCTATTTTACCGGTATTTGTTGAAAATTTCTACATTACAGCACCGATTCTTTTCATTTCAGGATTGTTGTGATAATAATTAATTAACGAACTATTTTTACAATTAAAGGAGAAGTTTATGAAAGAACTAATTATGAATGAAATCGAAAAATATGAAACGATTATTGTCCATCGACACGTACGTCCAGATCCAGATGCTTACGGATCTCAAGGTGGCCTCGTTGAGATAATCAAGCAATCTTTTCCTGAGAAAAATGTTTATGCTGTAGGAAAGGAAGAGCCCTCGCTCAATTATATGCGCAGGCTTGATGTCATTGACGATGAAGTTTATCAAAATGCGCTTGTTATCGTCTGTGATACAGCTAATGAAGAGCGTATATGTGATAAAAGATATCGTACGGGTGCGAAGCTCATTAAAATTGACCATCATCCAAACGAAGATCCATATGGTGATTTTTTATGGGTAGATACGGGTGCCAGTTCTACGAGTGAAATGATTTACGAGTTTTATCTTACGTTTAAGGATAGAGGCTTAACACTTTCTGACGACGGAGCGAGACTTTTATTTGCAGGGATTGTTGGCGATACAGGGAGGTTTATTTATCCTAGTACAACGGATAAAACATTTTCTTATGCAGGAGAATTAATTCATTATAATTTTTCGCGCCCAGAACTTTTTAATGAAATGTATGAACTTGATTTGAATGTTGTGAAATTAAAAGGAGAAGTATTGCAAAGTTTTGAAACACTCCCAAACGGTGCGGCAGCTGTGTATTTGAAAAAAGAGGTACTTAAAAAGTATGATATCCGTCCAGAGATGGCTTCCCAATTAGTAAGTGAGCTAGGATCTGTTAAAGGGATTAAGGCATGGGTATTTTTTATTGAAGAAGAGGATCAAATTCGTGTTAGACTTCGTTCTAAAGGTCCAATTATTAACGGGCTAGCTCGAAAGTATCGTGGAGGCGGTCATCCGTTGGCATCAGGAGCATCAATCCATTCTTGGGATGAAGCAAAAAATGTCATTAATGATTTAATTGAGCTATGTAAGTGAGTTTGCAAAGAAGCCCCAAATGAAGTTTGGGGCTTTACTCATCTAGATGGAGCTTAATTTGAATACTGACCGTCGTATAAACAAACATCGAGGTAATAGAGAGACGATAACGCTTCCCGTTTAATGGGACAACTTTGTTTTCAATCATCTTTTGAATCAAGTCTCTACTTTTATAAACAAAATCTAAATCTTTTGCGAGGAAAAAGTTTAAATATTCTTTAATCTCTTCCTCGGCTTCATAAACGGCTAGAGAATCAAGTCCATATTTCTCCCCATTCAAAATTTTGATTTCAATGTTTTGAATTGTGAGTTGATCAAGGTTTTTTTCGTTTAGTTTTTTATAATCGTCTTGCCAAATTTTCACATTCCTTTTTTCTTGTTTAAGGTCACCTTCTAATTTACTAATATAGGCTGTCTTATCTTCAATCATTACACCGTGCATATAAAGGAAGACACACCAACTCAAGAACGCACCGATCACCATTCCCGCAAAGAAACGTTGCCAAGAGGGTTTTCGATAATAGGGCGGAATTCTCATTTTATATATGCTCCATCGTTAACCATTTGATAATTGTTGCTCCTGTTTGAGCACCGCCCATTGCTGACAAGATAAGTAAAAACTGTTTAAAAATATCTTTCGTCTCTCCATCCATTAATCCCCGTTCAAAGCTGTAAACTGTGTCAAATGTTCCTCCAATTGCAGCAATAATTGCCCAAATTCGTATTAAATCAGAAATCCGTGAAATTTGTGTTAACAGTGGTTGTCCAGTCATAAAAGAGGCGAGTCCTCCTAATAATGAGCCACCAAGTAAAACACCAAGGGCAATAAAATAACTCTCAATTAAATGAGTAAAAAAAGGTTGATTCATTTTAAGTCCCCTTTGGGAAAAATTCTTTCTAAAGAAATCTTATGGACAAACTTCCTTAATTATGATTAAACCTAAAGAAAAAAAGAGAACATATTTTCTTTTTATTGAGTCAAACCCTATAATAAGGAAGAGATAACCGATTAAAGGTGGGGATGAGATGTCCTTTATTCATCTACATGTATATAGTGCTTACAGTTTGCTGACAAGTACAATTACAATTGAAGCGCTTGTTAAGGACGCAAAAGAAAAAGGGTTTCCTGCCATCGCATTAACAGATCGAAATGTCATGCATGGAACAATTGCCTTTTATAAAGAATGTCAAAAACACTCAGTTACACCTCTATTAGGTTTAACTGTTGATGTAGTAGGAATGGTGGAAGGGGGCCATTCTTTTCCAATTGTCCTGCTTGCTTATAATAATCAGGGGTTTCATAATTTAGTGAAAATATCGAGTGCTGTTCAAACAAAATCTCCGAAGGGTATCCCTGTTAGATGGTTAAAGCACTATTCACAAGGTTTATATGCCCTTACTCCCGGAATCGAAGGAGCTATTGAACAAGCTTTATTGAATGGAGATAGGGAAAAAGCGAAGCAATATGCAGAAGTATTTGCAAATATATTTGAGAAAGGGAAATTTTATCTATCATTAACAAACCAAGGGTTACCTGGACAGGGAGAGTTAATGAAAGAAATCGCTGCTCTAGCAGAGGAATTAGACATACAGCTTGCTGCTGCTAATTCTGTTTATTATCTTCAACAAGAAGACTCACTTGCGCATGAATGTTTATTGGCGATTAAAAATGGCCAAAAATTACAAGATAGTGAGCGACAACAACTAGGAAGTAATCATTTTTATTTGAAAACAGCTAGAGAAATGACCGAGCAGTTTGAAGATTATCCTGATGCCCTTGAGAACACAGTGAAAATTAGTGAATCATGTCATGTGACACTCGACCTTGAAACAAAGCATTTACCAAAATATCCGGTTCCAACCGGTGAAACAGTTGTGGGGTTGCTGGAAAAACTTTGTATGAAAGGTTTAAGAGAACGTTATGCTTCTCCATCTAGCGAACATTTGAATCGCCTTAAATATGAACTCGATATTATCAACAAAATGGGTTTTAATGACTATTTTTTAATTGTTTGGGATTTTATGAAGTTTGCAAGAGAAAAAGGGATTCTGACTGGGCCAGGGCGGGGCTCGGCTGCTGGGTCAATTGTTGCTTATACACTTTTCATCACAGATGTTGACCCCCTTGAACACGACTTATTGTTTGAACGCTTTTTAAATCCTGAAAGGGTTTCGATGCCAGATATTGATATCGATTTTCCTGATCACCGTCGGGATGAAGTTATCCACTATGTTGCAAGAAAGTACGGAGAAATGCATGTAGCTCAAATTACTACTTTCGGAACACTTGCAGCAAAGGCGGCGGCTAGAGATGTAGGTAGAGCATTTGGACTAAATACAAAGGAACTTGACCAGCTATCAAGGTTGATTCCATCAAGGCCTGGAATAACGCTCGCAGACGCTTACAAAGAGTCAGAGTCTTTACGTAAATTTGCTATGGAAAATGATACAAATAAAAAATTATTAAAAACAGCCATGAAATTAGAAGGTTTACCAAGGCATACTTCAACACATGCTGCTGGTGTGGTAATTAGTGAACAACCATTAACAAACCTTATTCCAATTCAACCTGGATCTAGTGGAATTTTTCATACACAGTATTCGATGGAGCATCTTGAAGAAGTGGGTTTGCTTAAAATGGATTTTCTTGGATTGAGAAATTTATCAATGATTGAAACGATATTACGTTCAATTAGGGGAAAATTGAAAATCAATATAGATATTAGACAAGTTCCACTTAGTGATGAAAGTACGTATAATCTATTAAGTAAGGGCGAGACGACAGGAGTTTTTCAACTAGAATCAGAGGGAATGCGCAAGGTTTTAACAAGGCTTGTTCCATCGAAATTTGAGGATATTGTTGCTGTTAATGCCCTATATCGACCCGGTCCGATGGAGCATATTCCTCTATTTATTGACAGGAAGCATGGGCGTGAGCCAATCCAATATGCACATCAAGATTTAAAGGATATATTGGAAAAAACGTATGGCGTAATCGTCTATCAAGAGCAAATCATGCAAATTGCTGCAAAACTTGCTGGATTTTCTCTTGGAGAAGCGGATTTACTCCGTAGAGCGGTAAGTAAGAAGAAAAAAGAGGTATTAGATAGGGAACGCTCCCATTTTGTACGCGGTGCGGTAAAAAAAGGATATAATGAGCAAATAGCAAACTCAATTTATGATTTGATTGTTCGCTTCGCTAATTATGGATTTAACCGCAGCCATGCCGTAGCGTATAGTTTGATTGCTTATCAGCTTGCCTATCTTAAGGCTCATTATCCATCGCATTTCTTTGCCGCGCTAATGACTTCTTCAATTGGCAATGAAACGAAGATGAACCAATATATAAGAGAACTCACTCAAAAAGGCCTTACGCTGCTTCCACCGTCCATTAATAAAAGTAGCTTTACTTTTGAGGTTGATGGGGAAAGTATCCGCTATAGTCTAGCGGCGATAAAAGGAGTAGGTGCTTCGGTTTTAAAGGTGATTCTTGAAGCGAGAAAACAAAAGCCATTTTTGAATCTTTTTGATTTTTGTATAAGGGTTCCTTTAAAACTTGTTAATCGAAAAATAATGGAGGCTTTTGTTCATTCTGGGGCTTTTGATGAATTTGGACATGATCGTGCAGTGCTGCTAGCCAGTTTAGATGTTGCAATCGAACATGCACAGCTTGTTGCTCCAGACGATTCAGGTCAATATGGTTTATTTACAGAGGATGAACTAGATTTAAAGCCAAAATATGTAATGGTAGAACCAATGAGGATTGAAGACAAACTTTCATTAGAAAAAGAAGTCCTTAGAATATACTTATCTACCCATCCTGTGTCCGTATTCGAGGAAGAGTTTAGATTTGCAGGTGCAAAGCGAATGATTCACCATGGAATAGGGAAAAGGGGGCGTTTAGGAGTTTATATTACCGATGAAAAAAAAATAAGGACAAAAAAAGGCGAGGCCATGTCCTTTTATACGTTAAGTGATCCAAGCGGAGAAGTGGAAGCAGTTGCTTTTCCGGCTGTTTATAAACGATTTGGGCATCAATTAAAAAAAGGTGAGATAGTCCTGCTTGAGGGGCGAATGGAAGAAAGAAATGGTTCCCTTCAATTTACCATTCAGTCTGTTTTAAATCGTGAGGAAGAGGCGAAACAGCAGCAAGCAACACTGTTCTTAAAAGTTGAGTCGGAATACCAAACAGTCAATAAATTAAATCAATTGAAAAACTTGCTAAAAAAACACTCTGGTCATTTTCCTGTCATTCTTCACTATGCCGATATGGACAAAACTGTATTATTAGGAGATGAATATAGGGTAAATGGGAATGAAAGCTGCTTGAAGGAAATTAGGAGGGTTCTAGGTGAAAAAAATGTTGTTCTAAAAAAATAGACCTTTACAAGGAACTGTAATATGTTATATTTGAAAAAAAAGATGTGGTCTGACCACTACACGATACATACTTACAGAACGGGACCTTCTTTATATAAAGAAAAGGGAGTGGACTTGAGTTGAATTTACGAGAAGAAGCATTGCATATGCACAGAGAAAATAAAGGGAAGCTAGAATCAAAATCAAAAGTTCCTGTTAGAAACGCTAGAGACTTAAGTCTCGCTTACTCACCAGGTGTAGCTGAGCCTTGTAAAATGATTTATGATAAACCAGAAACAGTTTATGATTATACGATGAAGGGAAATATGGTAGCTGTTGTTTCAGATGGCACAGCGGTACTTGGACTCGGAAACATCGGACCAGAAGCAGCGTTGCCAGTAATGGAAGGAAAGGCTGTTCTTTTTAAAAGCTTCGCTGGTGTCGATGCGTTTCCAATCTGTTTAAATACAACAGATGTAGATAAAATTGTTGAAACGGTCAAATTACTAGAGCCGACCTTTGGTGGTGTTAATCTTGAGGATATAGCTGCTCCGAATTGTTTTGAAATTGAAGAACGCTTAAAAAAGGAAACAAACATACCTGTATTCCATGATGATCAACATGGTACAGCGATTGTTACTGTGGCAGGACTCGTGAATGCATTGAAACTTACTGGAAAGAAAATGAATGAAATTAAAGTGGTAGCTAATGGCGCTGGTGCTGCTGGAATCGCAATTATTAAGTTGCTCTATACATATGGGGTTCGTGATATTATCATGTGTGATACAAAAGGAGCTATTTACGAAGGCCGGTCTCAAGGGATGAATTCAATCAAATCAGAAGTAGCCAAATTCACAAATCGAAGCAATATAAAGGGAACGTTAGCTGATGCGATTAAAGGGGCAGATGTATTTATCGGTGTTTCTGTTGCAGGTGCATTAACAAGTGAGATGATCAAGTCTATGAACGATCAACCAATTATTTTTGCTATGGCAAACCCGAATCCTGAAATTATGCCAGATGAGGCACTTGCAGCTGGTGCAAAAGTCATTGGTACAGGAAGATCAGATTTCCCTAACCAAGTTAATAATGTTCTTGCTTTCCCGGGGATTTTTCGTGGTGCCCTTGATGTACGAGCAACACATATAAATGAGAAAATGAAGGTAGCGGCTGTTGAAGCTATTGCTAGTTTGATAAGTGAGGAAGAATTGTCAAGCGAATATGTGATTCCAGCTCCTTTTGATTCTAGGGTAGCTCCTGCAGTAGCGGCTGCAGTTGCCAAAGCAGCAATGGAAACGGGAGTAGCGAGAATAAAGGTCGATCCTGAAGAAGTGAAGGCTCGTACAGAGAAGCTCTCAATCATTGACAAAAGTGAGTGATTTATTAATGGCAAGTGAAAATGAGAGTGAGAAAAAGGTGTATATCGAAATTGTCAAACAGCTTAGGAATATGATCGAGAAAGATGGATTAAAAGTTGGCGACAAAATCCCTTCTGAACGGGAGCTTGCGGAGCGTCTCAATGCGGGACGCTCTTCTGTTCGGGAGGCCCTTAGAGCACTCGAATTATTAGGATTAATCGAAACAAGGCGAGGCGAAGGAACGTTTATTAGAGATTTTCGTGGGAATCAACTCGTTCAATTGCTAAGCACATTTATCTTGCAAGACAAAAAGGTCATTAACGATGTTTTCGAGACGAAAACACTCATTGAAATAAATTGTTTACAGCTAGCGTTTTTTAAAATGGCAGATGCTGATTTTATACGTTTAAAAACTTGGGTGAATGAACATAACTTTGATGACGTTCATTTTTTTTCTGAGATTTCAGTTTATGCAGAGAACCACCTACTCACGCGGATGTGGAAAATTTTAGTTGATTATTATCGTTCCCTAGATACAAGAGAAGCACCAACGACAAAGGAGCAATATATTGAACTTACTTCTGCGTTACAAAGCAGAAACTGGGAAAGAGTATTGGAAGCTTATCGAAGATTACGGAATTTGTCGGTTGATTAACGACAATTAACAACATCATTTACCTCCCATTTGTTTTATAGTTAGGACAAGTTCCTTATAAAATGATTACGGTTGATTCTCTCTGCTCTAGTGGTCTGGCCACTTTTGGGAGGTTAAGTTTTTATATAAATAAGGGAGGTTTCACCTTGCTGAAAGATCTTTTTACGACAAAAACTAAAAAGAAAAAATATGCTACAATTCCCTCCGAAACGGCGAAACAAGACGTACCGGAAGGAATAATGACAAAATGCCCGAACTGTAAAAAAATCATGTATACAAAGGAATTGATTAAAAATCTAAAAGTTTGTCTTACATGTGGGTACCATCACCAAATGAAATCGAAGGAACGGATTGAAAGTTTAGTTGACTCAGAAAGCTTTCAGGAAATAAATCAAAATATGGTTTCTGTAAACCCTTTAAATTTTCCAGGTTATGAAGAAAAGCTTGAGAGTGACCGGCAAAAATCAAAAATAAATGAAGCAGTAGTTACAGGTATAGCTAAAATAAATGAAATGGATGTAGTAGTCGCTGTGATGGATGCCACTTTCCGAATGGGAAGTATGGGTTCGGTCGTTGGTGAAAAAATCACAAGGGCAATTGAGAAAGCAGATGAACTACACGTACCGTTCATTATTTTTACCGCATCTGGTGGAGCGAGGATGCAAGAAGGTGTGTTAAGCCTTATGCAAATGGCGAAAACAAGTGTGGCACTAAAAAGATTTAGCGATAATGGAGGTCTTACGCTTTCAATCATGACCCATCCGACTACGGGTGGAGTGTCGGCAAGCTTTGCTTCGCTAGGCGATTACAATTTAGCTGAACCAGGTGCTCTCATAGGATTTGCGGGTAGAAGGATTATTGAGCAAACAATTCGAGAGGAACTTCCTGAAGATTTTCAAACAGCAGAGTTCTTATTAAAGCATGGTCAATTAGATGCGGTTATTTCTAGATTAGATTTGCGGGACAAACTAATAACATTGTTAGAAATTCATCAGCCGGGGAGGGAGTTATAATTGGCAGGCGAATTATCATTTGAAAAACCAGTAATTGAGTTAAAAAAGAAAATTACTGAGTTAAGAGATTACACAAAAAATACAGATATTGATTTATCATTGGAAATAGAGAAATTAGAAGGACGTCTTGAAAAATTAGAAAAAGAAATATATGAAAATATAAAACCGTGGGACCGTGTCCAAATAGCCCGGCACCCGGAACGACCGACTACTTTAGATTATATTTCGCAATTATTTACTGATTTCTTTGAATGTCATGGTGACCGATTATATGGAGAAGATGAGGCGATTGTCGGAGGCGTTGCAAAATTTCACAACAAACCAATTACCGTAATAGGCCATCAACGGGGAAAAGATACAAAAGAAAACATCCGTAGAAATTTTGGGATGCCGCACCCTGAAGGGTATCGAAAAGCGTTAAGGCTAATGAAACAGGCTGAGAAGTTTAGGAGACCTATTATTTGCTTTATTGATACGAAGGGGGCGTTCCCAGGAAAAACGGCTGAAGAGCGTGGGCAGAGTGAGGCGATTGCTCGAAACCTGTTCGAAATGGCCGGTTTAAAAGTGCCTGTGATCTGTATTGTGATTGGAGAAGGTGGGAGTGGAGGTGCTCTCGCTCTTGGCGTGGGAAATCATATTTACATGCTTGAAAACTCAACTTATTCTGTTATCTCTCCTGAGGGAGCGGCATCGATTCTTTGGCGAGATGCTTCCTATGCACAGAAAGCAGCTGAATCTATGAAGATTACTGCGCCAGATTTAAAGGAACTAGGAATAATTGAGGATATAATTCCTGAACCACGAGGTGGTTCTCATCGGGACATAGTAAACCAATCACAACAAATTGATACTGTGTTACTAGCTGCCTTGAAAGAACTTTCAGCCCTTACAGAAGAGGAACTAATTGACCAACGATATCAGAAATATAAAATGATTGGTGAATATTCGTTATTAAATGAGTATATCGGGGTAAATTAAGAACGTGCGTATTGCACGTTCTTTACTCTTTCTGGTAGTTGAAGCGGTTGCATTATACTTACTATTCTGTCTTTGTTTTCATCGCCAAACTTAAGTTGTGAAGGGCTTTTCTTCATGGTATTTTAGAGATATTGGTGTGTACTTTTTGACGCCTTTAGTTCACACAGATGAATACATAATAAGTACATAAGAAGAGGTGATAATTATGAATCGAATCGGTGTCTTAACCAGTGGTGGGGATGCTCCGGGAATGAATGCAGCGGTACGCGCTGTCGTCAGAAAGGCCATCTACCATGAAAAAGAGGTTTTTGGAGTATTCGGTGGTTATGCTGGTTTGATGAATGGAAATATAGAAAAGCTGGAGTTAGGTACTGTAGGGGATATTATCCATCGTGGTGGTACTTTTCTTCAGTCAGCTCGCAGTGAAGAGTTTAAGACGAGGGAAGGGCAACAAAAAGGGATTGAGCAATTAAAGAAATTCGGTATTGATGCTCTGGTCGTTATTGGTGGAGATGGTTCTTATCGAGGAGCGATCGCTTTAACTGAACAAGGGTTCCCGTGTATCGGTGTTCCAGGTACGATTGATAACGATATCCCTGGGACTGAATTTACAATTGGCTTCGATACAGCAGTTAATACTGTAATTGATGCAATTGACAAAATTCGTGATACTGCCTCATCCCATGAGCGAACATTCATTATTGAAGTTATGGGCAGAAATGCAGGGGATATTGCTTTATGGGCAGGTCTTGCTGGAGGAGCAGAAACGATATTAATTCCTGAAGCTAAAGGCGATATTAAAGAAATTGCTCACCGGTTAAAAAAAGGAGAAGAACGCGGAAAGAAGCATAGCATCATCATTGTTGCTGAAGGTGTCATGAACGGTTATGAAGTAAGTAACCTTATTAAGCAAGAAAGTAGCTTAGATACAAGGGTGACTGTGTTAGGACATGTGCAACGAGGCGGTTCTCCGACTGGTACAGACCGGGTCTTGGCGAGCAGGCTTGGTGCTAAGGCGGTTGAACTGTTATTAGAAGGAAAAGGCGGACGTGCTGTAGGAATCGAACAAAATAAACTTGTTGATTATGATCTCATCGAAGTATTATCAATGCAGCACAAAGTAGATTTAAATCTCTATAAACTATCCAAGGAATTATCAATTTAATACAAAACAGGAGGTCGCTATATATGCGCAAAACGAAAATTGTTTGTACGATTGGTCCCGCAAGTGAGAGTATAGAAAGCTTAGTTAAATTAATGGAAACAGGTATGAACGTTGCTAGACTTAATTTTTCTCATGGGGATCATGAGGAGCATGGGCAACGTATTAAGAACATAAGAGAAGCAGCAAAAAAGACTGGAAAAAATGTAGCGATTTTGTTAGATACAAAAGGACCAGAAATCAGAACACATAATATGACTGATGGTGCGATTACACTTCAAACAGGACAAGAAGTAATTGTCTCCATGACTGAGGTACTCGGTACTGTGGAGAAATTCTCTGTTACTTATGATAAATTAATCGAAGATGTTCATGTTGGAGCGAAAATCCTTCTAGATGATGGATTAATTGGTCTAGAAGTGCTCGGAATTGACAATGAAAATAAAGAAATAAGAACAAAAATATTAAACAGCGGTACATTAAAGAATAAAAAAGGTGTGAACGTTCCGGGAGTCTCAGTTCAACTGCCTGGAATTACCGAGAAAGATGCGCAAGATATTTTGTTTGGTATTGAACAAAGGGTCGATTTCATTGCTGCTTCCTTCGTGCGTCGTGGATCGGATGTATTAGAAATTCGGGAATTATTAGATGAGAACAAAGGATCGCATATAAATATTATCCCTAAAATTGAAAATCAAGAAGGTGTCGATAATATCGACGGAATTCTTGAGGTTTCTGATGGCCTAATGGTTGCACGTGGGGATTTAGGTGTTGAAATCCCAGCAGAAGAAGTTCCGTTAGTTCAAAAGGATTTAATAAAAAAATGTAATACTTTAGGAAAACCAGTTATAACAGCAACACAGATGCTCGATTCGATGCAGCGGAACCCGAGACCAACTCGTGCCGAGGCTAGTGATGTAGCCAATGCCATCTTTGATGGAACAGATGCAATCATGCTTTCTGGTGAAACGGCAGCTGGTCAATATCCGGTAGAAGCTGTTGAAACGATGCATAATATTGCTTCACGAGCGGAACAAGCGTTAAATCACAAAAACATTCTATCAGCCCGTAGCAAAGTGACTGAGCACAGCATCACGGATGCAATTGGGCAGTCGGTCGCTCATACTGCCTTGAATCTTGATGTGAATGCAATCATCACGCCAACTGAAAGTGGTCATACAGCACGGATGATTTCTAAATATCGTCCAAAAGCACCGATTGTTGCCGTTACATCAAAAGAGCATATTGTGCGTCGATTATCACTCGTTTCGGGAGTGTACGCACAACTTGGAAATGCAGCTGAAACAACTGATGATATGCTCGCAAACGCGGTTGAAGAGAGCATGAATAGTGGCTTAGTAAAGCATGGTGACTTAGTCCTCATTACCGCTGGAGTTCCTGTTGGTGAATCTGGAACAACAAATATGATGAAAATTCATGTAGTTGGTGACATCATTGTAAAAGCTCAAGGAATTGGACGTAAATCAGCATTCGGAAAAGTTGTTATTGCAAAAGATGCGAATGAAGCATTGAGTAAAGTGAATGAAGGGGACGTTCTTGTTACAATCGGCTCAGACCGTGAGATGGTTCCTGCAATTGAAAAATGTTCCGCTTTGATTACACAAGAAGGCGGATTAACGAGTCATGCCGCAGTTGTTGGTCTTAACTTAGGAATTCCTGTAATTGTCGGTGTTGAAAATGCAATGGAACTTTTTGAGGATGGACAAGAGATCACAGTCGATGCCCAAAGAGGCGTTGTCTATAATGGTCATGCTACTGTGCTATAATTTAAAAAATGGGTCGAGCTTTTTGCTCGGCTTTTTTAGTCCTTGTTAAAAAATGATATTTTTACGCATGAAAAACCTTTTGATGGTTTGATTCTATTCTAGGGCATATAATAGGTGTACAGACAGTCTTTTTGAGGTGGTAGCTTGAGGTACTTATTTTTGGCCATTATTATCGTACCTGCAGTTGAAATTGCAATTTTGCTGTGGTTCGGTCAGTTAATTGGCGTTCTCCCAACCTTTTTGTTTATTCTTTTAACTGGATTAATCGGTGCGTATCTTGCAAAGCAACAAGGGATTGTTACGATTCGGAAAGTTCAGGATAATATGGAGCGCGGGATTATGCCGGGAGATGCGCTGTTAGATGGAGTTTGTATCCTAATCGGCGGAACGCTTTTATTAACACCAGGTTTTGTCACAGATATCATCGGTTTTTTATTGCTTATTCCTGCGACAAGGAAGCATATGAAAAACTGGTTAGCCCAGTTTTTCAGAAAGAGAATGGACAGGCGGACAATAACGATTATTCGCTAAATCGAAGTTATTCGGTCCGTCTCAGTGCTGTTTTATGCGAGTGAGTTTTCCGGAGGTGCTCCTCCACTCGAAGGGGATCATTTAAATCATCCTGTATTTAAGGTTTGATTTGATGATCTCCTTTTATAAATGCTGATAAATCGTTAAAAACGCCTGCCCGATAAAGAGCGTTTATTAAAACAAGAATTACAGGTCCTACAAATAAGCCGAGAAATCCCCATAATTTATAACCTACAAAAAGGGAAACAAGGGTGGCGAGTGGGTCGAGACCTATATTTGATGATAAAATTTTCGGTTCCATTAACTGTCGCTGAACAATTACAAGAATGTATAAAATAGCGAGGCCAATTGCCAGATGCATACTCCCGCCAATTGCTTCAAATATAATCCAGGGAACGAATATTACGCCAGTACCTAAATACGGAATAATATCTACAAGCCCCGCTACAATGGCAATTGTAATTGCATATTCCACCCTAAGAATGATAAGCCCGATTAAAATGCTGACTGTTGAAATAGAAATAAGCATCGTTTGTGCAGTGATAAATCCTAATAATGCTTTCTTTAATTCCTCTAAAACGGTTCTTCCCCTCGATTTTGCCTTTCTAGTTAAGAAGCGACTCCCCTTTAACCGAAGATGATGCCAATCTTTACTTATAAAAAAAGTCCCCAACAAAGAAAAGATGACTACTGTGGCCGCGTTAGGAAACCAGCCAAGTATATTAGGGATTTTCCCCAAAAAACCTTGGGCGAAATTCCCAATCACTGTAGTAATTTGAGCACCGACTGTTTGGATGTTTTCTAAAATGGCTTCTTGTTGCCCAGATTCCAACGTCATAAGTAGTCCTGTAACCTGGTTATATAACGGAATGATTTGTGCAGCAATCATCTGTTCAATTGAGGATATTAATGTTTCTATATGTGTAGGAACAACTGCTGAAAGATATTCGGCACCTGCAACGATTTCTACAACTAAAAGAGTAATTAAACTAGCAAAAATGGTGAATATTAGGAACAAGACAATAAACACGGAAATGGTACGAGGTACTTTCATTTTCACTTCAAAGAAATTCACAAATGGATTGATCAAAAAAGCAATCAACAAACCGATAATAAAGGGGTAAATAAGTTTCGATAAGTAGAAAATGGAAATTATTGAGGCGAAAAAAATAAAAGTAACGATAAAAAGTCTAATGATTCTATTCAGATAAATATGATTCAAATAAACCCCTCCTTACGTAAGAGTACTTTAGTGCTTCTGTTCAATGAGGGATTCGCCATGGACGATAGAAATCCTGCTGCTTTCGGTAAGGTAAAACGAGGTTAGCCAAAAAATATTGGAAATCTAAAATTTTGATACGTGCATGTAAATTATGCTAAAATAGGGTTAACCTTGGAAGAGGTGAAAATGTTGGGATTTGAGCCTTTTTTATTTTTGGGATTGCTGCTGATCATTGCGTTAATCGCCAAAAACCACTCATTAATTATTGCTGTTGCAGTATTACTTTTATTAAAAATAGCCGGTTTTGATTCCAAGCTCTTTTCTTACATTCAAGCAAAAGGGATTAATTGGGGTGTTACAATCATAACAATAGCTGTACTAGCCCCTATAGCCGCTGGAGAAATTGGTTTTAAGGATTTATCAGGAGCATTTAAATCTCCGATTGCATGGATTGCACTTATTTCAGGAATTCTAGTTGCTTTACTGGCAAAAGGCGGCATAACTCTATTGGCTTCTGATCCTCATATTACGACAGCGTTAGTACTAGGAACCATCTTGGCCGTATCACTATTTAAAGGTGTGGCCGTTGGTCCTTTAATTGGTGCTGGTATCGCTTTTGTGGCTATGAAAATAATGGAATTTTTAAAGTAAAATAGTTTCTTTGTATAATAACATTTTTTTTGGAAATTACCTACTTTTCATTCACAAAAGTCAGAGAATTGTTTATAATAGGACTTGTAATTAAATCTACCTTCCTTTATATTGTTTTCTGTAAGATGAAAAATTTATTTTTAAAGATAATGTAAGCATTTTCTTTTATGTTCTATACCTGAGCAAGCGCTCGGTCTATAAGAATGCTGGGAATTGAAAGACAATGCTTGCATTTTGTTCAAGTTTCAGAAATTTTATTTTTTCTGAATTGACTTTCAATTTACAGTGATTAAATTAAAAACAAAAATACGAAATGGGGAAAATTACCGAGAAGGAGAGATTAGTATGACAGTTACACGTGGTCTTGAAGGAGTAGTGGCAACAACATCATCTATTAGTTCAATCATTGATGATACACTTACTTATGTAGGATATGATATTGATGATTTAGCTGACAATGCAAGTTTTGAAGAAGTCATATATTTATTATGGCACGGAAGACTTCCGGTTCAATCTGAGCTTGATGAGTTGAAAGGTCAATTAGCACAAAATATGGCATTACCTAAAGCGGTTTTAGATCATTTTAAGTTGTATGATATTGATAAGGTTCATCCAATGGCAGCGCTTCGAACGGGAGTTTCGCTATTAGGGTTGCATGATGAAGAAGCAGATGTTATGGAGGAAGATGCAAATTACCGAAAAGCCATTCGCTTACAGGCAAAAATGCCAGCGATTGTTACTGCTTTTGCACGTATCCGTAAAGGATTAGAGCCAGTGCAACCTCGTGAAGATTTCAGTTTCGCTGCAAACTTCCTTTACATGTTAACTGGAACAGAACCTGAGCCAATTGCAGTTGAAGCATTTAATAAAGCATTAGTTTTACATGCTGATCATGAACTAAATGCATCCACTTTCACTGCTCGTGTGTGTGTTGCAACTCTATCTGACGTATACTCTGGGGTAACTGCAGCAATTGGAGCATTAAAAGGTCCACTTCATGGTGGCGCAAATGAAGCCGTAATGAAAATGTTGACAGAAATAAAAACACTTGAAAATGTGGAACCATATATTCGTAAGAAATTAGATAATAAAGAAAAAATCATGGGGTTCGGCCACAGAGTATATCGTAAAGGAGACCCTCGAGCTAAGCATTTACGAGTAATGTCTGAAAAACTTACAGAATTGACAGGGGAACCACATTGGTATCAAATGTCAACGAAAATCGAGGAAATTGTAACGGGCGAGAAAAAGTTGCCACCAAATGTTGACTTCTATTCGGCTTCTGTATACCATAGCCTTGGTATTGATCATGATATATTTACACCAATTTTTGCTGTTAGTCGTGTATCCGGATGGTTAGCGCACATTCTTGAACAATACGCAAATAACCGCCTAATTCGTCCTCGTGCCGAATATACAGGTCCTGGCATGCAGAAATATGTTGAAGTCGGACTAAGAGATAAATAATTGCTTAGTTCGTATAAAAAGTAGATACAGATACAGCTATAAAAGCGGTATGATCAAACAACATCTACTTGTTTGAAAAAACTGCTTTTAAGATAATAGAAAAGAAGGTTGGGCTTGTTTATTGTACAACCTTCTTTTCTAGCGAATAATTGGAGGGAGATTTATATGTCACAAGGTGAAAAAATTACAGTCAAAGATGGAGTATTAAACGTTCCAAACAACCCGATTGTTCCGTTTATTGAAGGAGATGGTACAGGTGCTGACATTTGGGCATCATCTGTAAGAGTTTTGGACGCAGCGGTTGAAAAGGCTTATAATGGCGAACGAAAAATTGTCTGGAAAGAAGTTCTTGCCGGAGAGAAAGCATTTAACCAAACAGGAGAATGGCTTCCAGCCGAAACACTTGAAGCGATCGATGAATACTTAATCGCGATTAAAGGGCCGTTAACAACTCCTATTGGTGGTGGAATTCGTTCGTTAAATGTTGCTTTACGTCAGGAGTTAGACTTATTTGTGTGCTTACGACCTGTACGTTGGTTTGAAGGTGTACCATCACCTGTAAAACGTCCTCAAGATACAGATATGGTTATTTTCCGTGAAAATACTGAGGATATCTATGCTGGAATTGAATATAAAGAAGGTTCGGATGAAGTAAAAAAACTACTTGCTTTCTTACAAAACGAAATGGGTGTTAATAAAATCCGTTTCCCTGAAACATCAGGAATCGGTATCAAGCCAGTTTCTAAAGAAGGAACAAGTCGTTTAGTTCGTTCTGCGATTGAGTATGCAATTAAAGAGGGACGTAAATCCGTTACATTAGTACATAAAGGAAATATCATGAAATTTACTGAAGGTGCATTTAAAAACTGGGGTTATGAGCTCGCAGAAAAGGAATACGGTGATAAAGTATTTACTTGGGCACAGTATGACCAAATTAAAGAAGAGCAAGGGCTTGATGCTGCAAATAAAGCACAAGCTGAAGCAGAGGCAGCAGGAAAAATTATCGTCAAAGATGCAATTGCAGATATTTTCTTGCAACAAATTTTAACTCGTCCTAAAGAGTTTGAGGTTGTTGCGACAATGAACTTAAATGGAGATTACATTTCCGATGCTCTTGCCGCACAAGTAGGAGGAATTGGAATTGCACCTGGAGCAAACATCAACTATGAAACTGGGCATGCGATTTTCGAAGCTACACATGGAACAGCACCGAAATATGCTGGTCTTGATAAAGTAAATCCATCTTCGGTTATTCTTTCAGGAGTATTAATGCTTGAGCATTTAGGATGGAATGAAGCAGCGAACATGGTTGTTAAGTCAGTAGAAGATACAATTGCTTCAAAAGTTGTTACTTATGATTTTGCTCGGTTAATGGATGGGGCAACAGAAGTGAAATGTTCTGAATTCGGTGATGAATTGATTAAAAACATGAAATAAGATTTGTCAATGGGACTATTCTGAAAAGGAATAGTCCTCTACATATAAAGCAAGATGCACTCAAGGATTTGAAGATAATAACATAAGGAGATGTTTATATGTCTTTAAAACGAAAAAAAATATCGGTGGTTGGTGCTGGTTTTACTGGCGCTACAACGGCATTTATTCTTGCTCAAAAAGAACTAGGTGATGTAGTACTTGTTGATATTCCGCAAGCAGAAAACCCGACAAAGGGAAAAGCGCTTGATATGTTAGAAGCAGGACCTATTCAAGGGTTTGATGCAAATATTACTGGTACTTCCAACTATGAAGATACGAAAGACTCTGATGTAGTTGTAATCACTGCAGGAATCGCCCGCAAGCCTGGAATGAGTCGGGATGATTTAGTTCAGACGAACCAAAAAGTAATGAAAAGTGTCACAAAAGAAATCGTTAAATATTCTCCTAATTGTTATATTGTTGTCCTCACTAATCCAGTTGATGCAATGACATACACAGTCTTTAAAGAATCTGGCTTTCCGAAAAAT
Source organism: Bacillus sp. B15-48 (assembly GCF_016879755.1). Classification (GTDB taxonomy): domain Bacteria; phylum Bacillota; class Bacilli; order Bacillales; family Cytobacillaceae; genus Mesobacillus_B. The sequence goes on along the minus strand of NZ_WOFU01000002.1, from coordinate 798,427 downwards.
CGTGTAATAGGTCAATCAGGAGTACTTGATAGTGCACGTTTCCGTACATTCGTAGCTCAAGAATTAAATTTATCTGTAAAAGATATTACTGGATTCGTCTTAGGTGGGCACGGAGACGATATGGTACCATTAGTCCGTTATTCATATGCCGGAGGCATTCCGCTTGAAACGTTGATCCCTAAGGAGCGCCTTGATGCAATTGTTGAACGTACACGTAAAGGTGGCGGAGAGATTGTTAATCTGTTAGGAAATGGCAGTGCTTATTATGCTCCAGCTGCCTCCCTAGTTGAAATGGTTGAAGCAATTGTTAAGGACCAGCGCCGTGTTCTCCCATCCATTGCTTATTTGGAAGGTGAATATGGTTATGAGGGAATTTACTTAGGTGTACCAACGATTTTAGGGGCAAATGGAATTGAAAAAGTGATTGAATTAGACTTGACAGCTGCAGAAAAAGCAGAGTTAGATAAATCAGCTGATTCTGTTCGCAATGTCATGGCTGTACTAGCTTAATATCAGTTTTATGTGATATCGGGGAATATTCCCCGATTTTTTTGCAAATAATAGTATATATGATTTTTTTAGGGGGAAATATACTATGTTGCTAGGGAAAAAGCGAAAGCTCGGAAAAACGATAGAAGAAATAACATTAGGGGAGAAACTTTCACTAACTGAAAAGATTGAAGACAAGGATCTTTTGTTATTTCTTGGCTTAACAAATGATGCAAACCCTTTATATATTCAACATGATTATGCTGCGCAGACTCCTCATAAAAAACCGGTTGTTCCTCCAATTATGTTAACAGGTATTATTACATCAGCTGTTTCTAAATATTTACCTGGTCCAGGAAGTTATATTTTAAGACATGAAATTGAATTTTTAAAACCAGTTTATCATTATGAAACGGTGGAATTTTTATTTGAGATCTCGCAAATTAATCCAGATGAACACTCGGTCGAAATAGCTGTGAATGCTACGAATGAAACAAAGGAAGAAGTATTAAAAGGAAAACTTCATGTCTGTCCTCCGTATCCGCTACAGTGTGATGATGGCCACGCATTAGACAATTTTTAGATGCCACTGGATGCATCTTTTTTTTTGCAATAAGATGATGTCGTTTGACGAACTATGCAAATAAAGTAAAATTTCTTTAAGTAAATCCTATTTAACGTTTATAATGATATTGAACAATAGATAATTTTATATATTGGAGGATATTATGAAAAAGGTATTAGTAGTCGATGATGAGCAGTCGATTGTAACATTGCTGCAATATAATCTAGAACAGTCAGGCTATGAGGTGATTACGGCAACGGATGGGGAATTAGGTGAACAGCTAGCATTACAGGAAAATCCTGACTTAATCATTCTTGATTTAATGTTACCTAAACTTGATGGCATTGAGGTCTGTAAACGACTACGGCAGCATAAAATGATGACTCCAATTTTAATGCTAACTGCAAAAGATGATGAATTCGATAAAATTCTCGGTCTTGAATTAGGAGCAGACGATTACATGACTAAGCCATTCAGTCCACGTGAAGTAATAGCAAGGGTGAAAGCGATTCTTCGTCGTTCTCATCTGAAAATAGAGTCATCGCAACCAATTGAAGAAAATAGCAATGGGCAAATTCGGATTGGCGATTTGAAAATCCTCCCTGATAATTATGAAGCATATTTTAAGGATCAACTTCTAGAATTCACACCGAAGGAATTTGAGTTGCTCCTTTACCTCGCTCAAAATAAAGGCAGGGTATTAACGAGAGATCAACTATTAAGTGCAGTTTGGAAATATGACTTCGCTGGAGACTCGCGAATTGTTGATGTACATATTAGCCATTTAAGAGAAAAAATTGAACAGAATACGAAAAAACCAATCTACATAAAAACGATTCGTGGACTAGGATATAAACTCGAGGAACCGAAACGGAATGACAAAGTATAAAACACGACTGCTTTTCGCTCTGGTAACATTAATTATTACCGTTCTGCTTGGTTTAGGAGTTGTTCTTGGTCAGCTTTTTAAAAACAATTATTTAAACTATTTCAATGAACGACTGAAAAATGAAGTGCAAATTGTCGCCAAAGTCATCGAGAAAAATGGTGGAATTGCTTTCATAGATCAAGAAGAAATGAATGAAGTTGGCGAATTGTTAAAAACAAGAATTACAATCGTTGATTCAGTAGGAAATATTCTGTTTGATACAGGTGTAGATTCCGGTACTACGGAAAATACACATAAAAATATCATTCATAACATAGTTGCAGACAGTATAAATGATGATAGTGGCGAGTATTCTTTTGGCGTTGGGATTAAATATTATTGGAAGTCAATCGCTTTAAATGGAGAAAACGATGGTTATCTATTTTTTGCAACAACAGTTGGAGAACTAAAGCAAGCTTATCAACATATTTGGTGGATTCTTAGCATCAGTCTTGGCTTAGCACTAGTTGTTATTGTTTTGTTAGTGGTAAAAATTACTTCTAGATACACGAAACCAATTGAATCGGCAACAAATGTAGCAATTGAATTAGCAAAGGGAAATTACCGAGCAAGAACATATGAAGATCATATTGATGAAACAGGTATGCTCAGTGCATCAATAAATATTCTTGCCCGGAATTTACAGGATTTAATGAAATCTCAAGAAATGCAACAAGATCGACTTAGTACATTAATTGAAAATATGGGAAGTGGATTAATTTTAGTTGATGGTCATGGCTATATTAACTTGATTAATAAACCATATAAGGAAATTTTTAATGTGAACCCTGATCAATACCTTTATAAGCTCTATCATGAAGTAGTTGAACATAAAGAGATTAGTTCACTTATTGAAGAAATCTTTATGACTGAGCAAAAAACAAAAAAGCAAGTGGTTTTATTATTAGGTTTTGAGCGACGCCATTTTGAAGTGTATGGGGTTCCTATTATTGGGACAAATAATGTGTGGAAGGGAGTGTTGCTAGTATTCCACGAGATTACAGAATTAAAAAAATTGGAACAAGTTAGGAAAGACTTTGTCGCGAATGTTTCGCACGAATTAAAAACTCCAATTACTTCTATAAAGGGCTTTTCAGAAACGTTACTTGACGGGGCGATGAACGACAAAAAAGCATTAGAGTCATTTCTTACAATCATTCTAAAAGAAAGCGATCGGCTTAAAATACTTATAGAAGATTTATTAGAATTATCAAGGATTGAACAAACCGGTTACCGCTTGAATTTAGGAAAAGTGAATATGAATGATCTAGTTTCTGAAGCGATGACGATCTTAAAGGCTCGAGCAGATGGGAAAAAGATCGCTTTTCAACATCATTCAACTGATTGTGAGACGATCATTGGAGATCAAGATAAATTAAAACAGGTCATGATTAATCTGTTAACAAATGCAATCACTTATACTCCAAACGGTGGGTTGATCTCGGTTGAAGTAAATGAAACAAGTGATTCAGTCATTTTGTTTGTAAAAGATACCGGAATTGGAATGGAAAAGGAGGAGATATCAAGGATCTTTGAACGCTTTTATCGTGTAGATAAAGCAAGAAGCCGTAATTCAGGGGGAACAGGTTTGGGTTTGGCAATTGTGAAACATATTATCGAGGCACATAAAGGGAACATTCAAGTTTCCAGTGATGTAGGGAAAGGAACAACTTTTAAAATCACACTTTTAAAAGAATTAATGAATGATAAACTGTAAAGAAATTGAAACTTCTTAGGCAGATACTCGTAATAAAGACATAGTCTAAAAGAGGGGGAGTATGCGTGAACTTACGGAAATTGTATGTCATAATAGGTTCTGTTTTTCTTGCCGGCCTGCTAATTCTTGTTGCTTTAACAAGCTGGTATACAGTAGATGAATCTGAACAAGCTGTGATTATAACGTTTGGAAAAGTAGAGGAAGGAATTAGTGAGCCGGGTTTAAACTTCAAAATGCCGTGGCCGATTCAAGATGTTAAAAAGCTTTCAAAGGAAACCTTTAGTCTCGAGTTTGGTTATGAGCAAAAAGATGGAGAGATTAAAGGGTTTCCTGCTGAAACGAAAATGATCACAGGAGATGAAAATATCGTCTTAGCTGATCTTGTTGTTCAATGGAGAATTACCAACCCTGAAAAATATTTGTTTAATGCTGCTTATCCCGAAGAAATTCTTTATGATGCAACATCAGCATCACTAAGAAGTATTATCGGAAGTTCAAGGATTGATGATGCCCTTACATCTGGAAAAGCGGAAATTGAAGGGGAAGTTCATGAGCTGTTAACAGACCTTATAGAAGAATATGATATTGGAATCTCTATTTTGGCTGTAAAACTTCAGGATGTCGAACTTCCGAATGAAGATGTCCGTAAAGCATTTACGGATGTAACAGATGCAAGGGAAACGATGAATACAAAAAGAAATGAAGCAGATAAATATCGGAACCAAAAGATAAATGAAGCAGAAGGGGAACGAGATGCTCTCATTTCTAGGGCAGAGGGGGATAAAGAAGCGCGAATTCAACGAGCAATTGGTGATGTAGCGGTCTTTAACGCTCTTCACAATGAGTACGCAGGAAACCCTGAAATTACAAGACAACGTCTCGTGATCGAGACGCTGGAACAAGTATTGCCAAATTCTGAAATTTATATAATGAATGATGACGGGAATACGCTCAAGTATTTTCCAATTAGACCGCTTGAATCGGGGCAACCAAAGCCTAATGCCGAAGGGAGTGAAGGATAATGGCTGATGATAAAATTATCGATATGAATGAACGGGTAAAAGCGAACTTTTCTTGGAATAAATACACGAAATTTGGCCTCTTTCTAGTTCTGCTTCTGTTAGTTTTAATCTTTATTCTCTCGAATCTCTTTGTCGTCAGGGAAGGTGAATATAAGGTTGTGCGTCAATTCGGTGAAGTAGTTCGAATTGAAAGTGAACCGGGGTTATCTTATAAAATTCCATTTATACAGAGCGTCACTACTCTTCCTAAATACCAAATGATTTATGATGTTTCCCAAGCAGAGATAAATACGAGGGATAAAAAACGGATTTTAATTGATAATTATTCAATTTGGAAGATTGATAGCCCTAGAGATATGATTGCGAATGCTAGAACACTTGAAGCGGCGGAAGCCCGCATGGAGGAATTTATTTATTCTGTAACCCGAACAGAATTGGGACAATTAGATTATGATGAAATCATTAATGACGAAAAGTCTTCGCGAGGTTCTTTAAATGATCGGATTACTGATAGAGTAAATGAATTACTAGCTAATGATAATTACGGGATAAGTGTAACCGATGTACGAATCAAACGAACGGATCTCCCAGAGGAAAATGAGAATTCTGTTTATATTCGGATGATTTCAGAACGTCATTCAACCGCACAGGAATATCTGTCTCGAGGAGACGCTGATAAAAATCGGATTGAGGCACAAACAGATCGTGAAGTAAATGAGATGCTTTCTAAGGCAAAAGCTGAAGCAGAGCAGATTCGAAGTGAAGGAGAATCGGAAGCTGCCAAGATATATAATGATGCATTCTCGAAGGATCCGGGATTTTACTCCCTATACAGAACGCTAGAATCATATAAACAGACAATTGGCGATGATACTGTGATTATTCTGCCTTCTGATTCACCATATGCTCGTTTGCTCATGGGCTATACCCAATAAACCGGATGGGTTCGGTAGTATAAGACCGTTGTTTTTCTTTCTTTTCTTGCTCATGATAGAATAAGGAAGAAAAATGAACGGTCTTTTTTGACTAGAAAAAAAGTATAAATTTCAAAAGTTAGAACTGTCTAGCTCCAGCGCCTAGGGGCTCGAGGTCATAAGTCAATCCGCCGTGAAGGTTAAAGAGCAACCTTCTCGTCGGCTTGCCTTATGCTTGTCGCCCCTGAGCAAGGCGCTTGCGCTTTTCTTAATAAAGGAGGTATATTATGGCAAATAAACTCGTTTTAATTGATGGCAATAGTATTGCCTATCGTGCTTTTTTTGCGTTGCCGTTACTTAATAATGATAAAGGTGTACATACGAATGCAGTATATGGCTTTACGATGATGCTAATGAGGATTCTTGAAGATGAAAATCCGACGCATATTTTGGTTGCTTTTGATGCTGGGAAAACAACTTTCAGACATGCAACCTATACAGAATATAAGGGTGGCAGACAAAAGACCCCACCGGAATTATCTGAACAATTCCCGTTTATCCGTGAATTGTTAAAAGCATACGGAATTCCACAATATGAGCTTGAGAATTATGAAGCTGATGATATCATCGGAACTCTTGCTACGAAAGCAGAGCAAGCAGGTTTTGAAGTAAAAGTGATTTCTGGTGATAAAGACTTAACGCAGCTAAGCACAGAAAAAATAACGATAAATATAACAAAAAAAGGAATTACCGAAATTGAACAGTACACTCCCGAACATATTAACGAAAAATATGGTCTAACTCCGGAACAAATCGTTGATATGAAAGGATTAATGGGCGATGCGTCTGATAATATCCCTGGTGTGCCAGGGGTAGGTGAGAAAACAGCGATTAAACTTTTAAAAGAATTTGGGACAGTAGAGAATTTACTGCAATCGATTGACTCAGTGAGTGGCAAAAAGCTACAAGAAAAGCTGCATGAATTTAAAGACCAGGCAATGATGAGCAAAAATTTAGCTACGATTACGAAGGAAGCTCCAGTTGAAGTAGTGCTCACTGAACTGGAATATGAAGGATATGAAGCAGAAAAGCTTGCGAAAATCTTTAAGGAACTTGGATTCCAATCGCTTCTTGAAAAAATGGATGGTTTGAAAACAGATGATCCTGCCGATTTAGCGGAAATAGAGCATACGATGCTAACTGAGGTGACGGACGATATATTTGCCGAAGAAAATAACGTATATGTTGAAATTTTAGAGGATAACTATCACTATGCTGATATTATTGGTTTCTCAGTAGCAAATGAAAAAGGGATATTTTATTTTCCGGTTAGCTTGGCAATTCAATCAGATGCTTTTAAAAGATGGGCCGAAGATGAAACGATGAAAAAGACGGTATTTGATGCTAAACGGTCTGTAGTTTCGCTAAGGCATCATGGGATCTATCTACAAGGGATAGATTTCGATGTCTTCCTTGCTTCATATATTATTAATCCATCTGATTCTGCTGATAATCTACCTGAAGTTGCAAGATTACACGGTTTTCACAATCTTGAACTGGATGAGGTGGTTTACGGAAAAGGTGTGAAGCGGAGTGTTCCGGAAGAAACCAAACTTGCTGAGCACCTTGCTCGTAAAGCACTAGCGATTTCTGATATAAAGGATCGGCTTACAGATGAGCTAATTAAAAATGAGCAATATGATTTATTTAGTGAGCTAGAAATGCCGCTTTCCCTCGTGCTCGCAGATATGGAATTTCTAGGAGTTAAGCTTGATGTTGACAGGCTTAAAAACATGGGACAGGAAATTAGTGAGCAGCTAGATGAAATCGAAAAGAAAATCTATTTTTATGCGGGGGAAGCATTTAATATTAATTCTCCGAAACAGCTAGGTGTCATTTTATTTGAAAAATTAGGGTTGCCGCCATTGAAAAAAACAAAGACGGGTTATTCAACAAGTGCAGATGTACTTGAACAATTAGCGCCGAAACATGAAATTATTCGTGAGATTTTAAATTATCGCCAGCTTGGTAAGCTGCAATCGACCTATATTGAGGGTTTACAAAAAGTTGTTAACTCACAAACGAATAAGGTTCATACCCGTTTTAATCAGGCTTTGACACAGACAGGGCGTTTAAGCTCAACGGATCCAAACTTACAGAATATCCCGATTCGGATGGAAGAAGGGAGGAAAATCCGTCAAGCCTTTGTTGCCTCTGAAAAAAGTTGGGTGATTTTTGCAGCTGACTACTCACAAATTGAATTAAGAGTGCTCGCTCATATTGCTGGTGATGAAAAGTTGATTCAGGCTTTCCAAGAGGGGCTTGATATCCATACTCAGACTGCGATGGAGGTCTTCCATGTCGAGGCAGATGAAGTCACGGACAATATGCGGCGTCATGCAAAAGCGGTTAATTTCGGGATTGTCTACGGAATTAGTGATTATGGTTTATCTCAGAGCCTTGGGATTACAAGAAAAGAGGCCGGACAATTTATTGAACGGTACTTAAAAAGCTATCCTGGTGTTAAAGACTATATGGAGGATGTTGTTCGTGATGCAAAAGAAAAAGGGTATGTGACAACTTTGCTTCATCGAAGACGCTATTTACCTGAAATTACTAGTCGGAATTTCAATGTTCGCAGTTTTGCTGAACGAACAGCTATGAATACACCTATTCAAGGAACGGCTGCAGATATAATTAAAAAGGCAATGATTGAAATGGCTATGCGTATTGAAAAAGAAAACTTAAAAGCGAGATTATTGCTTCAGGTTCATGATGAATTGATTTTTGAGGCACCAGAAGAAGAAATTGAAGCTTTAAAGAAAATCGTACCAGATGTGATGGAACATGCGTTGCAATTAGATGTCCCGCTAAAAGTCGATTATGCATATGGTCCAACTTGGTTTGACGCAAAATAGGAGGAGAAAGATTTGCCAGAATTACCCGAGGTAGAAACGGTTCGAAAAACGCTAGAGGCGCTTATTATTGGGAAGAAAATAAAGGAAGTTTCCATCTTCTGGCCGAAAATGGTTAAGAAACCAGAGGAAGTAGAACAATTTTCAGATGCCCTTCGTGATCAAACGATTTTAAGTATCGGAAGGAGAGGAAAGTTCTTACTATTTTATACGGATGATTATGCACTTGTTTCACATCTCCGTATGGAAGGGAAATATGGCGTCTTTCAAAAGGTTGAACCGGTAGAAAAACATACACATGTCATCTTCCACTTTACGGATGATAGTGAGCTTCGGTATAAAGATGTACGGAAATTCGGAACGTACCATCTTTATAAAAAGGGGGATGAACTTTATGAGCAACCACTAGTGGGACTAGGACCTGAGCCGTTTTCTGAAACATTTACACTAGAGGGGTTAAAAGAGAAATTAAGAAAAACAACTCGGAAAATTAAGCCTACATTGTTGGATCAAAAAGTTTTAGTTGGTTTAGGAAATATTTATGTAGATGAAGCTCTTTTTCGCGCTCAGATCCATCCGGAACGCCCGGCACCCTCTTTAACGGACGATGAGCTTTCCCGACTGCATTCAGAAATTATTAAAACGTTGTCGGAGGCAGTTGAAAAAGGTGGCAGTACCATCCGCTCTTATGTTAATTCTCAAGGACAAATTGGAATGTTCCAGCTAGATCTAAATGTTTATGCCCGTAATCAAGAACCTTGCAAATGTTGTGGGACAGAAATTGAAAAGATTGTAGTAGGGGGTCGTGGAACTCATTATTGTCCAAAATGTCAGAAATAAAATGGTTGGGGAATATTTTTTAAGCATCTAGCCTCTATATCTCAGTTTTTTATCAGTATGTCATTTTTTGGTGTTTATTTTACTTTAACCATGGAATGGCTTCCACCATATAATATCTTAGCGATTGACAGGAGGGAGCTCTACCATGGTTCAAACTTTCTCACTGCTATTACTTGCTTTCGCTGTCAGTCTTGACAGTTTTAGTGTCGGATTTACTTACGGATTGAGGAATGTCAAGATCCCATTCAAATCGATTTTCATTATTGCGATGTGTTCTGCAGTTGTCTTAATTTTAGCAATGACAATCGGTGAATTTCTGGTTACTGTTTTACCACCGACGATTGCTGAAAAGATTGGTGGTTTTATCCTAATTCTTCTCGGTGCTTGGATCTTATATCAATTTTTTCGACCTGAGAAAACTGAGCAAAAGGATGAAAAAGAGAAAACTGAGCAAAAGGTGGAAATAGAGAAAACTTTATTTAATTTGGAAATTCAATCACTAGGGATTGCCATTAATATTTTGAAAAAGCCAATGTCAGCTGATTTTGACCGTTCAGGAACAATTACTGGAATAGAAGCACTTATGTTAGGGATTGCGCTTTCTCTTGATGCATTTGGTGCTGGTATTGGGGCGGCAATGCTCGGATTTTCACCGATTTCCCTAGCCTTAGCAGCGGCGTTAATGAGTTCAATGTTTGTTTATGGCGGTATGAAAGCTGGAGTTTTTTTATCAGGATATAATTGGGTACAAAAGCTCAGTTTTATTCCGGGTCTTTTATTAATTATTGTTGGAATTATCAAGCTTTAATGCTAGAAAGGAATAGAGTGATATGTCATTGATCATAGGACTTACTGGAGGTATTGCAAGTGGCAAAAGCACTGTTTCACAAATGTTAACGGAAATGGGTATTACCGTTATCGATGCAGATGTTGAATCGCGGCTCGCAGTTGAAAAAGGGGAAAAAGCATATAATGACATAGTGCGTTACTTTGGAAAAGATATTTTAGATGAGAATGGGGTTATTAACCGCGCAAAGCTTGGAGCCATTATTTTTAATGATGAAGAAAAGCGCTTGGTCTTAAACTCCATCGTCCATCCTGCAGTCCGGGAACGGATGGAGGAGAAGAAAGAACAGGCAATCCAAAAAGGGGAAAAAGTGGTTGTTCTCGATATCCCACTATTAATTGAGGGGGAAAACCAGTATTCTGTAGATAAAATATTGCTCATCTATGTTGACGAGGAAATGCAACTTCGCAGACTGATGGAGAGAAACCATTTTAGTGTAGAAGAGGCGCGCTCGAGGATTAATTCGCAAATGCCGTTAAAAGAAAAGGTGAAACATGCGGATAAGGTAATTGATAATAATGGAACAATTGAAGAAACGGCGGAGCAAGTGAAGAAAATTGTATCCTCGTGGGGAATTTAAGGACCAAATTGGTTCTTTTTTTTGTCTTAAGAGTGATAATTTTTTAAAAGTGATTATATTTTTAAATGTGCGCAATTATTTATCACAAATTTAAATTAATATGTTATACTAAATACCATATAAGGGGTAATTGAGTATAACATTAATGTGGAAGGAGCCGTAGAATGAAGGCTAAAATTGCAATAAACGGGTTTGGGAGAATAGGGAGAATGGTGTTTAGAAAGGCTATTCTTGAAGAAAATCTTGAAATTGTGGCGATAAACGCTAGCTATCCGGCTGAAACTTTAGCGCATTTAATTAAATATGATTCAACACATGGGAAATTTGAGGCAGATGTAATACCAGCTGATGATGCATTGATTGTAAACAATAAGCGTGTTCAGTTGTTAAATAATAGGAATCCGGCAGAATTGCCATGGAGAGAATTAGAGATTGATATCGTTATAGAAGCGACTGGAAAATTCAATTCACGTGATAAAGCATCCGCCCACCTGGATGCAGGTGCTAAAAAAGTTATTTTATCTGCTCCTGGGAAAAACGAGGATATTACGATTGTCATGGGAGTCAATGAAAGCGAATTAAATATTGAGAAACATGATGTTATTTCCAATGCTTCTTGTACGACAAATTGTTTAGCACCAGTAGCTAAAGTGCTTGATGATCAATTTGGAATTGTTAATGGGCTAATGACGACGGTTCACTCGTACACAAATGACCAGAAGAATATTGATAATCCACATAAAGATTTGCGTCGTGCTCGCTCATGTGCGCAATCGATTATTCCGACGTCAACTGGTGCAGCAAAAGCTTTATCATTGGTGTTGCCGCAATTAAAAGGGAAATTACATGGAATGGCTTTGCGAGTACCGACACCGAACGTCTCTCTTGTTGATTTAGTTGTTGATCTTAAGCGCGAGGTAACAATTGATGAAATTAATGAAGCTTTTCTATCATCCTCTAGAGGCGCATTAAAGGGAATTTTAGACATCACTGATGAGCCACTTGTTTCAATTGACTTTAATACAAATGATCATTCAGCCATTATTGACGGTCTGTCAACAATGGTAATTGGTGCGAATAAAGTAAAAGTTCTTGCTTGGTATGATAATGAATGGGGTTATTCTTCTAGAGTCGTAGATCTAGCTAATTATGTTGCACAAAAGTTAGCTAAATGTACCGAAGTAAAAGTGGGGTAATCAAAAATTCATTCCAGGGAATAGGTCTGCCTTTTATTAAATAAGGTAGGCCTATTTTTTATGGTAAAAAAAAAAACACAGCAAAGAATGTACCTGTTTTGAATATAATTTCTTTAGATAATTTTAAGTACTTTAGTTGCAAAAATAATATAAACAAAGTATACTAGTCATCGTGAACTTCTTCATTAAGGTAAATATTAACTACTTAAAGGGTTAGGACCTCTTTGGACTAACTTCCCCCCGTTGTAGTTAAAGTACCAATGAAAATGGGAACTTCACTTCTAACCAAAATAGTTAGAGGGGGAACTGAATATGGAAACAATGGGTCGTCATGTAATTTCTGAACTTTGGGGTTGCGATTTTGAAAAATTAAATGATATTGATTTTATTGAAAAAACATTTGTTGGAGCAGCTTTAAAATCAGGTGCAGAAATTCGTGAAGTCGCTTTTCATAAGTTTGCACCACAAGGTGTTAGTGGGGTTGTCATTATATCTGAATCTCACCTCACGATACACAGCTTCCCAGAACATGGATATGCAAGTATTGACGTTTATACTTGTGGGGATTTAAATCCTATTGTTGCGGCCGACTATATCGCCGACGCGTTAGGAGCCCAAACTCGTGAAAATATTGAAGTACCAAGGGGAATGGGACCAATACAAGTAAAACAGTCACAAGCGAAAGCATTATAAAAAATGACTATTCAAGAGGTGTATAAAATACATCTCTTTTTAATTTTTCTTCAATAAGATATAATAAGAAGCAATAAGGAATAGTAAAGAAATGTTACATATGATAGAAATTCGGAGTTGAAATCGAGATGAAATGTCCAGCTTGTCAAAATAATTCGACCCGTGTCCTTGATTCTCGTCCAGTAGACGAGGGGAGATCGATTCGACGTAGAAGAGAATGTGAAGCCTGCTCCTATCGTTTTACAACTTTTGAAAAAGTAGAAGATATTCCTCTTATTGTTGTGAAAAAGGAAGGGACACGTGAGGAGTTCAATAGAGAAAAGTTGTTAAGAGGGTTAATCAAAGCGTGTGAAAAACGCCCTGTAGCATTGAAACAACTTGAAGAGATTGTTTCGGAGATAGAAAAGGAACTTCGTAATAATGGGGTTTCAGAAGTGAAAAGTGAAGCCATCGGTGAAATGGTCATGGATCGTCTTGCAAATATCGATGAGGTGGCTTATGTTCGCTTTGCCTCTGTTTACCGACAATTTAAAGATATCAATGTTTTTATCGAGGAATTAAAGGAACTGATTAAAAAAGAACAGTCTTAATAGAGCTGAAGGGGAAATCCTTGGCTCTTTTTTTATCAATAGTGCAAGGGGTGGTAAAGGCAATGACACAGCATTGGCAGGAGCTGTTGCCTGTTGACCAATATGTGGTCGGATTAAGTGGTTTGTTACATGAATATGATCGCAAAGTGCTCACTTTTTTATATCAGCCTTTAATAGGACCGGTATGCATGAGTTTATATATGACACTTTGGGCGGAGCTTGAGGAAAACCGTCTTTGGTCATCATCTTCCTCTCATCACAGCTTAATGACTCTTCTAGACTTGAATTTAAAAGACATTTATCATGCCAGATTAAAGCTTGAGGCAATGGGACTGTTGAAAACTTACGTAAAAAACGACGAAGAAAATCGCTCGTTTATTTATCAATTACAGCCACCATTAACCCCGGAGCAATTTTTCTTAGATGGGTTATTAAATATATACTTATATCGAAAAGTGGGGAAGAATCAGTTCTTTAGGCTGAAACGCTTTTTTGCTGATAAGGCGATTAGCCAACAAGACGGCTATTCAGAAGTGACAAGGGAATTTCAAGATGTTTTTGTGTCTGTCTCTCCTGATACTTTACGATACCATAGTGACTCAGGAGAAGAGCTTGCTCCTGAAAAAGACGAGGTTTTTATTGGGAGACAAGAGTCGGACGGGGTACAAATCAATCCGACGACTTTTAATTTTGAGATTTTAACTGCAGGGCTGAAGGAAAACTTAGTTTCAAAAAATGCGTTGACACCGGGAGTAAAAGAAGCGATTAGCAATCTTGCATTTTTGTATGGGATTGATGCGATTCAAATGAAAAACATTATACTTAGTGCATTGACAGCAGATAGTGAAATTGATATTGAGGAGCTTCGAAAAGCTGCGAGAGATTGGTATCAGTTTGAAAATCAAGACCAATTGCCACAACTTCTTGACTTAACACAACCGCTACAGCATAAAACGGCGCCAAGTAGTCCGAAATCGCCAGAGGATGAGCTTGCTCATTATTTAGAGAGCACCTCACCAAGACAATATTTAATTGATATTTCGGGTGGTGCGGTCCCCTCCAAAACAGATCTTCAAATTATTGAAGGGATTATGTTTAAACAAAAGCTCCACCCAGGAGTCGTGAATGTACTAATTGAGTATGTTATGATCAGGACAGATATGAAGTTGAACAAAGGATATATGGAAAAAATAGCTAGCCATTGGGCTCGAAAACAAGTGAAAACCGTGAAAGAAGCAATGGACCTAGCGAAAAAAGAACATAGGCAATACATACAATGGGCCGAGGAGAAAAAAGATCGACCATCATCCAAAAAGCCTATTCGTAAAGAGCTTTTACCAGACTGGTTTGAGGATAAAGCGGAGTCTAAAAAGCAAAAGGACATGAAGAAAGACTCTGCATTTGAGCAAGAAAGAAAGCAACTTGAGGAAGAACTTAAGGAGTTTAAGTCAAGGAGGTGAGGCCGATGGAAAAGATAAATGAAACACTGAGAAAATTAACGAAAAATCAAAATTTCCAGCAACGGTATGAAGCGTTAAGAACAGAAGTATTAAATGATCTTCATGTGCAAGATTTTATTCAAAGACACGAAGGTCAAATCACTCGAGAGATTATAGATAAAAGTTTAATGAAAATGCATGAATTTATTAATCAAAGCAAAGGTTGTGCTGATTGTAGCAGTCTTTCTAGTTGCAAGAATATGATTCAAGGCTATGAGCCAAGACTTGTCTTTAATGGGAAATTTATCGATGTGACTTATGACCGCTGTCAAAAAAAGGTCTTACATGAAGAAAAACAGAAAAGCGAGCGTTTAATTGGGAGTTTATATGTCCCAAAAGAAATTTTAAAAGCTTCTCTTGGTGATATTGATCTCGAAGATACAGGAAGATTTATGGCGATTAAAATGGCCAAGGATTTCGTTAAAAATTATACTGAGGGTGAAAAGCAAAAAGGAATCTACTTCCATGGCCCCTTCGGAACAGGAAAATCGTATTTACTCGGAGCAATCGCTAATGAATTAGCAAAAAAACAGATTCGTTCGATGATTGTATATGTTCCTGAATTGTTTAGAGAAATGAAAAATGCAATCGGTGATAATTCCCTTAATGAAAAGCTAGACTTTATTAAAAAATCCCCTATATTAATGTTAGATGATATCGGAGCGGAGACGATGAGTAGTTGGGCTAGGGATGAAATTTTAGGGCCAATCCTTCAATTTCGAATGTTGGAAAATTCACCGACTTTGTTTACTTCTAACTTTGATTTTGCTGGTCTTAGTCATCACTTAACTTATAGTCAGCGAGGCGAAGAGGAGCAATTAAAAGCAGCGAGAATATTAGAAAGAATAAAGTATCTTGCTATACCGGTTAAAGTTGAAGGAAGAAACCGAAGAGAGTAAGTCATAGCTAAAAGGTATGGCTTTTTTCTTTTTTATCGATAAATTCTTTTCGTTTAGTTTACATGCTTCTAAAATGAACATGTCCCCCATATATTAAATCAGGAGATTTTTACGAAGGGGGGATATGGTTGATAGAAATCATCTTCCAAAAAGACGATGATGCCCATCGTTTATACGGGCATATGATAAACCAGGTGACTGCCGAAATTGTGGAACGAGGGCATGTTCAACTGGATAAAAATAAGAAAAGAATAAGAATACTCCCACAAAAGCTGCCAAAAGCAGATTTCCATAAGATTAAGGAAAGCGTTTATAATTTTATCGTCGTCAAGAAGCGTGACGACTGGTTCAGAGAAATTCTCGCTAACCGTTTTTTTTATAAAGATCCAAATGAGCAAGAGCAAATCCTGCAAATCATTTATTCCGTTATTGATGGAAGTAGAGAGGATTTGGCCTCTTTTCTAAGTGGTCCGGATGAAAAAGGATATGCATTAAAGGCAATACATGAAATGTTCAATAGCGGAATCAGTTTTTCTTTCGATTCTTTTGTGATGTTTCGTTTGCGACCATTTCATGATCGACTGTATAGCTATGTGGAAGTGGCAATTGATGAGTACAAACTCGAGCAAGATTACCAGATGTTTGTACAGACGTTGAGAGAGTTTTTATCTGCTAGAGAGGCGAAACAAGAAGTGATTCATTTATTGCTTGATGAGGAAACAACCTTTCATGATAAAAATTTAAATGAACTGAAAAGAAGTGAGTTAATTAAGGGGATTGACCGTCGATTACTGGGGAATCACCCACTCTATATTGATTCCGTAACAATTGCCCCATTGCTGTCAATTGCACCTACTCAGATTTTTCTGTATACAAATCAACCAGAACAACCGCTCGTTCGAACGATTCGAAATATCTTTGAAGAGCGAATAAACATATGTCCAGTTAAAGTTTTTGCTGAAAATAAGAAAAATATGAGTGATAAGTCCAATAGTCCTACTTGATTTTCGACAAATTACAAATTATAATTACCTACATAAATGGAATCAAGCGAATTGTAATGATGAGGACATGGGCATTCTTGAATGGTTTGCAGAGAGGGAAGGCAAGGCTGTAACCTTCCTAACACTAAAGAATTGACTTACCACCTCTGAACTTCAGTTGCGAACGCTTTTTGTAAGCTAGTAGTTGCTGACGGTATTAGAACCGTTATCAAAACCAAAGCCGTTTTTATCGGGAATGACTATCTGTAAAAACGGGAAATTGGGTGGAACCACGTGATTTGAAACTCGTCCCTTATTTGAGGGAGGAGTTTTTTTATTTTATAAAAGAAGTGAGGTAAAGCGTTATGGCAGACATGATTAAATTAACATTCCCAGACGGTGCAGTAAAGGAGTTTTCTGCCGGTACGACGACTGAAGACATTGCGGCTTCAATTAGTCCGGGACTTAAGAAAAAAGCCATCGCCGGGAAGGTAAATGGCGAAATGTATGATTTGCGCCGACCAATTGAAGTGGATGGAGCAATAGAAATTGTCACTCCAGATAGTGATGAAGCTCTTGAAATCCTCCGCCACAGTACGGCGCATCTTATGGCTCAAGCGATTAAACGCGTGTATAAAGATGTCAAACTTGGTGTTGGGCCAGTTATTGAAGGTGGTTTTTATTATGATATTGATATAGATGTATCAATTACACCTGAGGACTTGCCTGCGATTGAAAAAGAAATGAAGAAAATCATTAATGAAAATCTCGAAATTGTCCGCAAAGAAGTAAGCCGTAATGAGGCTATTCAGTTGTACAAAGAAATCGCTGATGAGTACAAGTTAGAGCTAATTGAAGCGATTCCAGCGGATGAGACAGTGACTATCTACGAACAAGGCGAATTCTTTGATCTTTGTCGTGGAGTCCATGTTCCTTCAACAGGAAAGTTGAAAGAATTTAAGCTACTAAGCATTGCAGGAGCTTATTGGCGTGGAGACAGTGATAACAAAATGCTCCAGCGTATTTATGGAACAGCATTCTTTAAAAAGGATGATTTGGCAGAACATTTGCGCCTGCTTGAAGAAGCGAAAGAACGCGATCACAGGAAGCTTGGTAAAGAACTTAATTTATTTACGAGCTCGCAAAAGGTAGGGCAAGGGCTTCCGTTATGGTTACCGAAGGGATCAACAATTCGCCGGATTATTGAGCGTTATATAGTTGATAAAGAAGTAAGTCTTGGCTATGATCACGTCTACACACCGATTATGGCAAATGTGGAACTATACAAAACTTCCGGTCATTGGGATCATTATCAAGAAGATATGTTTCCGCCAATGCAGATGGATAATGAACAATTAGTATTAAGACCGATGAATTGTCCGCATCATATGATGGTTTATAAAAGCAGTATGCACAGCTATCGTGAGTTGCCGATTCGCATAGCTGAGTTAGGAACAATGCATCGATATGAGATGTCTGGAGCGTTGTCAGGATTGCAACGTGTACGTGGAATGACGTTGAATGATGCTCACGTATTTGTTCGACCGGACCAGATTAAAGAGGAATTTAAGCGGGTAGTTGATTTAATTCTAGCTGTTTATAAAGATTTTGATCTCAATGATTACTCCTTCCGTTTATCCTATCGTGATCCTGAAGATACTGAAAAGTATTTTAATGATGATGAAATGTGGGAAAGAGCACAAAGTATGCTGAAAGAGGCGATGGATGAACTAGGTCTCGACTATTATGAGGCCGAAGGAGAAGCAGCATTCTACGGACCGAAATTGGATGTTCAGGTTAAAACAGCACTCGGAAAAGAGGAGACGCTGTCAACTGTACAGCTCGACTTTTTGCTTCCAGAACGCTTTGATCTAACTTATATTGGAGAGGATGGCAAACACCATCGTCCGGTTGTCATTCACCGCGGAGTTGTCTCAACGATGGAGCGCTTTGTTGCCTTCTTAATTGAAGAATATAAGGGAGCTTTCCCGACATGGCTTGCACCTGTACAAGCACAAGTGATCCCAGTTTCACCTGATGTTCACTATGACTACGCAAAACAAGTACAAGAAAAATTGAAAGCAGAAGGGTTTAGAGTTGAGCTCGATGACCGTGATGAAAAAATCGGTTATAAGATTCGTGAAGCACAAATGCAAAAAATTCCTTATATGCTTGTTGTTGGAGATAAAGAAATTGAAGAACATGCTGTTAATGTTCGAAAGTATGGGGAACAGAAGTCTGAAACCATAGGTTTTGAGACATTTCTAGACCTTTTACGTAAAGATGCTAAAAAATAGCTTAAAAAGCATTGCAAGATGTATAAAGGTTTGTTACAATACAATTCGTTGCAGTAATTAGTTACTAGTTAATACATTGACATGACATCGATATTGTGATATAGTTACTTAGGTAGAAAAGTGAATACGGTTTGTGGAAAAGAAGGAGCACCCGCTTCTCACCTGTTCGACGCAATGCAGCAGTTGACAGGTTTTACGTAAATGACTGTTATTAAGTACGGTTTCGTAAAGTGTGGGTGTTTAACCCACACTTTTTTATTTGCGGAAATGATTAAGCTGTAGGTTTGAAAGCTAGATGTCAATTCTTTACCCAAACTTTTGTATTCGTAATAAACCTGGAGGTGGCTAACTATTAGCAAAGATATCCTGTTGAACGAGGGAATTCGCGCACGCGAACTTCGTCTTATTGACCAGAATGGCGATCAGCTAGGAATTAAAACAAAAAATGAAGCGCTTGAAATCGCTTCACGTGTAAACCTTGATGTTGTCCTTGTGGCACCGAATGCAAAACCGCCAGTAGCCCGGATCATGGACTACGGTAAATTTAAATTCGAGCAACAAAAGAAAGACAAAGAAGCGCGTAAAAACCAGAAAACAATCAACCTCAAAGAAGTTCGTCTTAGCCCGACAATTGATGAGCATGATTTCAATACGAAGTTGCGAAACGCAATCAAGTTTCTTGAAAAAGGCGACAAAGTAAAGGCTTCGATTCGATTCAAAGGTCGTGCCATTACACATAAAGAAATTGGTCAACGTGTTTTAGATCGTTTCTCTGTAGCATGCAAGGATGTTGCTACTGTTGAGTCCCATCCGAAAATGGACGGACGCAGCATGTTTCTGGTTTTAGCCCCTAAAAACGATAAGTAATAAGGAGGAAGTCCCTAATGCCAAAAATGAAAACTCACCGTGGCGCTGCAAAGCGTTTTAAGAAAACTGGATCAGGCAAGCTTAAGCGTTCACACGCTTTTACAAGCCATTTATTTGCGAATAAATCTACGAAAGCTAAGCGTAAACTTCGCAAAAGTGCAATGGTTTCCAAAGGTGATTTTAAACGTATCCGTCATTTATTAGACAACATTAAGTAATCTCGAGGGAACTCGATTTATATAGGAGGGAAATTACATGCCACGTGTTAAAGGCGGTACAGTTACGCGTAAGCGTCGTAAAAAGATTCTTAAATTAGCAAAAGGTTATTACGGTTCAAAACATACATTATATAAAGTTGCAAACCAACAGGTTATGAAGTCATTGCAATATGCATATCGTGACCGTCGTCAAAAGAAGCGCGACTTCCGTAAGCTTTGGATTACTCGTATCAACGCGGCTGCACGCATGAACGGCCTTTCTTACAGCCGTTTAATGCACGGTTTAAAACTTGCAGGTGTTGAAGTAAACCGTAAAATGCTTGCTGAACTTGCGATTCAAGATGAAAAAGCATTCGCAGAATTAGCGAACATTGCTAAAACACAAAACAGTAAGTAAGTTTAAACGGCCATTCTCTTCGGGAATGGCCGTTTTATTTCTAAATGGAGGATTTTGATGAGTACGGAACAAATCTTTCTTATCGGTTTGCTTATTATGAACGTATTTGGATATTTTCTAATGAAGGTTGATAAACAACGGGCAAAGCAGAAAGAGTATCGAGTGAGTGAAAAAAGGTTATGGTTAATCGCAATCTTAGGTGGTGCATTGGGGATGACCATCGGTATGAACCGATACAGGCATAAAACGAAGCATCTTCAGTTTAAACTCGGTTTACCGATTTTAACGATCCTACAGCTGAGCATGATTGTTTTGTTTAGTTTTTAAAAAGCCAGCTAGGTTTAATTTAGCTGGCTTTTTTAAGATTTACTCAAAATCTGGTTTTTTTTCCATAAACTCTTTTACTGGGCTCTTCCAACTTATTTTGGCACCAGGATATGTTTCATGAATTTGGTCTTCAATAAAAATAAAATCTTCATAAGATAAGCCTTTTAGTGCGGCTGTATTTTTTGCCCAAATAAAAATAGAAACAACCTCGAATGCGTATTCTGTCGTCCCTAAATATTTTTCTCCTTCAAACATTACACCTTTATATGTTAGGAGAAAGTTTTTTCGAACATTTTCAGGGTCATCTAATAAATAGAAACGCTTTTGGTCATGGGCGATTTCTAACTTTCTTTTAGGGTTGACTAAATATTTCACCATTCGATATAGAATGAAAATAATCGCAGCGAATAGAAAAAGCCGAAAGATTAATTGCATAATGCGTCTCCTCCACTACTCTTTTTCTTATTTACGTGTCTGCCTAATGAATAGTTTCATTTCAGTGGAAAATTCCGATATAATTTTTAAATGAAGAGGAGGAATAGGAATGGATTTTCAAAAATTATATACAATGCAGTCGAATTTGGATGCTCATATTGAAGAAAAGCATGATTTACAAGAAGAAGATTTATTTGATCGTAAATTACTTGCCTTGTTAGTCGAGCTCGGGGAACTTGCCAATGAAACAAGATGTTTTAAATTTTGGAGTTTAAAAGCGCCATCCGAAAAAAAAATCATTTTAGAGGAATTTGTTGATGGAATTCATTTTATATTATCAATAGGAAATGAAGTTGGATTTATGTATAGACAAACGGAAGTGGAAATTCCTGAGTGTACAGCCTCTGAACAGTTTTTAGAGGTTTATGAAGCAATATCTCGTTTTCGTCATTCAAGGTCAGAAACTGATTACAGAGTGATGTTTCAAACCTATTTAGCACTAGCATCACTACTTGGGTTATCAAGCAGTGAAATTGAAAAAGCGTATATGGAGAAAAATGAGGTTAACTTTGATCGGCAGGAGAAAGGGTATTGATAGCCCTTTTGTACTTTGTTTATTCGTTTCTGTATAATAAAGTCTATATTACATATTAAGGGAGTCGAAATATATGACAAAATTAGATGAAACCTTAACGATGCTTAAAGAATTAACTGATGCCAGAGGCATCCCTGGAAATGAGCGAGAGGTTCGCGAATGCATGAGCAAGTACATAGCGCCTTATGCAGATGAGTTATCTGTAGATGGTTTAGGTAGTTTAATTGCGAAAAAAGGGAACAATGGTCCGAAAGTCATGGTCGCTGGTCATTTAGACGAAGTTGGCTTCATGGTCACACGAATTGATGATAAGGGTTTTATTCGTTTTCAAACGGTCGGTGGCTGGTGGTCACAAGTAATGCTAGCACAACGAGTGACGATTGTGACAAGTAAAGGTGATGTAACTGGTGTAATTGGTTCAAAACCACCGCATATACTGACCCCTGAAGCGAGAAAAAAACCAGTTGAAATAAAAGATATGTTCATTGATATTGGTGCATCAAGCCGTGAGGAAGCGGAAGATTGGGGAGTAAAACCAGGGGATATGGTTGTTCCATATTTTGAATTCACAGTCATGAACAATGAAAAAATGCTGCTTGCTAAAGCATGGGATAACCGAATTGGCTGTGCGATTGCAATTGATGTGATGAAACAGTTAAAGAATGAGAAACACGAAAATATTGTTTATGGTGTAGGAACCATTCAAGAGGAAGTTGGCCTTCGTGGTGCGCGTACATCTGCCCAGGCGATTCAGCCTGACATTGCTTTTGGTGTTGACGTTGGCATTGCAGGAGACACGCCAGGGATTACAGAAAAGGAAGCGTTAAGCAAATTGGGGGATGGTCCGCAAATCATCCTATATGATGCAAGCATGGTTTCACATAAAGGTTTACGTGAATTTGTCACAAATGTAGCGGATGAATTGAATATCCCATACCAATTTGATTCTATGGCTGGTGGTGGGACAGATTCTGGTGCCATCCATACGACACATAGGGGAGTCCCGTCACTATCAATCACAATTGCAACACGTTATATTCATTCACATGCGGCGATTTTGCATCGTGACGACTACGAAAACGCAGTAAAATTGATTGTTGAAGTAATTAAACGGCTAGATCAAGAAGCGGTTAATAAAATTACGTTTGACTAAGACGAAAAGGAGCCTAATTTTAGGTTCCTTTTTGATTGATTATGGAGGAGAGTTTTAGCTTGAGCAGTTCTATTCTACAGTTTAGGCTGTTTACTCTATGAATTTACTTATTTTCTCTTCAAAAAACATGATTTACTCTCCAGTTCAACTGATTTATTCCCCGATTTAACCGAATTACTCTCTAAGAGACATAAATTGGAAACACAATAATACCAAAATAAAAATCCCCTAGTGATGAACAACTACTAGGGGGAGAAACCTTTTATCTCTTTAATCCATCTTCAAGCATGTTCAGCATATTTTGCTGATCCTGCGGAGAAGCGTTTTGCCATATGACTTCAAATAAAACTCCGAGGCCAGGTAACATCTTTTCTTCTCCGTTTTGAATGGCATCAACAATTGTACCTTTAAGTTCATCTTGCGTATTGCCAGAAACATTTTCAATAATTGCATGACGTAAATTTAAATTCATGAATAAATGCTCCTTTCCATTCCTTAATCTATACATAGGATGAACAAATTTGGTTTTATTATGTAAAAGATTTACGTTATAATAGAAAAATTGAAAGAAAAAGGGGTGTTCAGTTTGAAATACATCCATTCAACCATAAATCCTCAAGTAAAGCAGTGGAAAAAATTATTAACGAGGAAAGAAAGGGACAAGACGAAAACATTTCTTATTGAAGGGTTTCATCTCGTTGAAGAAGCATTAAAAAATAATGCGGACATTGAGACAATTATAATAAGTGAAAAAGTCGAACTGCCTTCAAGCTTTAATTATGGCTCTACACCAGTTGTCATGGTTACAGAGGAGATTGCACGCTCGCTTGCAGATACAGAGACAACACAGGGGATTTATGCTGTGTGTGCTCAACAACCAATTCCAAGCTCAAATGGGAAAACTTTTTTATTGATTGATTCTGTTCAAGACCCAGGAAACATTGGAACGATGATTCGAACGGCTGATGCAGCGGGAATTGATGCTGTGATTGTTGGAAAAGGAAGTGTCGACATTTATAACCCAAAAGTGCTACGAGCTGCACAGGGAAGTCATTTTCATCTTCCAGTGATAAGTGCAGATCTTCATAACTGGTTAGATTCCTTATTAGATCGAGGGATTTCCGTTTATGGAACCGCACTTGAGAATGCAATTTCCTACCATGAAGTTGAACAAGAGGAATCTTTTGCGCTGATTGTCGGCAATGAGGGGAGCGGGGTAAATCCAGAACTGCTTGATAAGACGAAGAAAAACCTTTATATTCCTATTTATGGAAAGAGTGAATCTTTGAATGTTGCAGTTGCGGCGGGAATTTTACTCTATTATTTAAAATCAACAAATTAAAGTTTTTTTCGGAAAATAGTTTGCGGTCAAAGCAAGAATATACTATAATAAACAGCAAAAATGACTTAAAAAGCAATGATGGAGAAGAGTAGCTGGCCAAAGCCATCCAGGGAGAAAATGCCTTTAGACTGAAAGCATTTTTATGGAAGCGGTTAGTGAATTCACCTCCTGAGCTGGCATCGGGACCATTTTCATCGTGAAATGTAAAGATGCACCGGCATATGCCGTTATCCGAATGAAGCGAACAGACCATACATATTTGTATTGCCTGTTAAAAAGGGTGGTACCGCGAAACCAGACTTCGTCCCTTTACATGGGATGGAGTCTTTTTATTTTGTCTAAAATTGAAGGAGGATCATTAAATGCAGGAAAGATTAAGAGAACTGCAAGCTGAGGCCCTTGAAAAAGTGGCACAAGCTGCGGACTTAAAAGAACTGAATGACATTCGCGTAGCTTATCTTGGAAAAAAGGGGCCGATTACAGAGGTTCTTAAGGGAATGGGGAAATTGTCTGCAGAGGAACGTCCAAAGATGGGAGCCCTTGCGAATGAAGTTCGGGATATAATTACTGGTTCCATTGAAGAAAAGCAAATTCAGCTCGAAAAAGCGGCTGTTGAGAAAAAGCTTGCCGCGGAAAAAATCGATGTCACCTTGCCAGGAAGACCTGTAAAAGAAGGAAATCATCATCCTCTAACTAGAATCATTGAGGAAATTGAGGATTTATTTATTGGTATGGGTTATACCGTTGCTGAGGGCCCGGAAGTGGAGAAGGATTATTACAACTTTGAAGCGTTGAACCTGCCAAAGGGGCATCCGGCGCGCGATATGCAGGACTCATTCTACATTACTGAGGAAATCTTGCTTCGCACACATACTTCTCCCGTTCAAGCAAGAACGATGGAAGCGCGCAAAGGCAAAGGTCCCGTGAAAATTATTTGCCCAGGAAAAGTATATCGCCGTGATAATGATGATGCGACTCACTCACACCAGTTCACTCAAATTGAGGGACTTGTTATCGATGAAAACATCCGCCTTAGTGATTTAAAAGGAACTTTAGACGGATTTGCAAAGAAAATGTTTGGGGACGATAGAGAAATCCGTCTTCGTCCTAGCTTTTTCCCTTTCACTGAGCCATCAGTTGAAATGGATATTTCTTGTAAAATGTGTGGCGGACATGGCTGCAGTACATGTAAAGGAACAGGGTGGATTGAAATACTTGGTGCAGGAATGGTCCATCCGAATGTACTGGAAATGGCCGGATACGATTCGAAAAAATATACAGGATTTGCTTTCGGAATGGGACCTGAACGTATTGCAATGCTAAAATACGGGGTTGATGATATTCGTCATTTCTATACAAATGATATTCGTTTCTTAAAGCAATTTTCGGTAACTGAATAGGGATTAGGAGGAATAAACATGCTTGTATCATATAAATGGCTGCAGGAGTACGTTGATATAGCTGACGTTTCAGCTGATGAATTGGCTGAGAAGATTACGAAAAGTGGGATCGAAGTCGAAGGTGTTGAAAAGTTAAATGAAGGAATCCGCGGTGTTGTTACCGGACATGTACTTGAGTGTGAAAGACACCCAAATGCAGAGAAATTAAGTAAAACGTTGGTGGATATAGGTGAAGGTGAGCCGGTCCAAATTATTTGTGGGGCTCCAAATGTTGCGAAGGGTCAAAAAGTCGCTGTTGCCAAAGTAGGAGCGGTATTACCTGGGAATTTTAAAATTAAGAAAGCAAAGCTTCGCGGAGAAGAATCACACGGAATGATCTGTTCGCTACAGGAATTGGGAATCGAAGCGAAACTAGTAGCGAAGGAATTTTCCGAAGGGATTTTTGTTTTTCCTGAAGATACGGAAGTTGGTCAAGATGCTTTAGCTCTTCTTGGCAGAGATGACGAAGTACTTGAACTAGGGTTGACTCCAAACCGGGCGGATTGTTTGAGCATGATTGGAGTAGGTTACGAAGTCGCAGCAATCCTAGATGAGAAAGTAAAATTGCCTGAACCAAAAGTGGCAGCAACTCAAGAACGAGCAGAAGATTATATTAAAGTAATCGTTGAAGATCAAGCAGCGAATCCACTTTATGTGGCGAAGGTCATTAAAAATGTAAAAATTGGCCCATCTCCGCTTTGGATGCAAGCTAGGTTAATGGCGTCTGGAATTCGACCGCATAATAATGTAGTTGATATTACGAATTATATTTTACTTGAGTACGGTCAGCCTCTCCATGCGTTTGACTACGATCGGTTTGGTTCAAAAGAGGTTCTCGTTCGTCGTGCAAAACAAGGGGAAGAAATGACTACTCTTGACGACACGAAACGAACACTAACAGATGAGCATCTTGTAATCACAAATGGCAGCGAGCCAGTTGCATTAGCAGGAGTTATGGGCGGAGCGAATTCTGAAGTGAGTGATGATACAACAACAGTGTTACTTGAGTCTGCTTATTTTATCGGACCGGTGATTCGTCAGTCCTCAAAAGATCATGGCCTACGAAGTGAAGCGAGTTCGCGTTATGAAAAAGGAGTCGATCCAAAAAGAGTACGACCAGCGGCAGAGCGGGCAGCCGAACTAATGGCGAAGTATGCTGGTGGCGAGGTTCTAGATGGAACGGTGGCCGCTGACAGTCTTCAAGTTGAGCCAGCTGTCGTTTCCGTTACGCTCGAAAAAATTAACCGCGTAATCGGTACAGAACTTACGATGGATGAGGTGATAGCGATTTTTGCTAAGCTTCAATTTGAAGTGGTCGTTGATAACGATACAGTTACCGTGACTGTACCTACTCGCCGTGGAGACATTACCATCGAAGAGGATCTAATTGAAGAAGTTGCACGACTTTATGGCTATGATAATGTTCCAATGACATTGCCAGTTGGAGCTAGTACACCAGGGCATTTGACTGGATATCAGCAAAAACGTCGGATTGTCCACCGTTTTCTTGAAGGGGCAGGGCTTTACCAAGCGATTACCTATTCTTTAACAAATAAAGAAAAAGCGACTCAATATGCATTGGAAAAATATGAGCCAGTTGAACTAGCAATGCCAATGAGCGAGGATCGCAGCTTGCTGCGTTTAAGCATCGTTCCGCAGTTATTAGAAGTGCTGAAGTACAATCTTGCTAGACAAAACGACAGTTTAGCTGTTTATGAAACGGGTGCAGTCTTCTTAAAGAATAGCGATTCAGATTTACCGGTTGAGGAAGAACATCTTGCTGTTGCTGTTACTGGACTGTGGGAAAACCATCAATGGCAGGGGGAGAAGAAGGCTGTTGATTTTTACGTCGTAAAAGGAATCCTTGACGGTTTATTTGCTAAACTAGGCTTAGACAATCAAGTCGGTTATCATGCTACTGAAATAGAAGGAATGCATCCTGGGAGAACAGCCGAGCTTAGTCTGAATGGGGATATAATCGGTTTTGTAGGCCAAGTGCATCCGACTGTTCAAAAAGAGCTAGACTTAAAAGAAACGTATGTGTTCGAAGTCAATTTAAGAGCTGTGTTAGAAGTCTCGACTGAACTTCTTCAATATGTACCAATCCCAAGATTTCCGTCAATTACAAGGGATATTGCCCTTGTTGTTGATAAAAATAAATCAGCTGCAGACCTTAAAGCAATTATTATTGAGGAAGGCAGCAAGCTCTTAAAGGAAGTACATGTTTTTGATCTATACGAGGGAGAACGAATGGAGGAAGGGAAAAAATCGATTGCGTTCTCGTTAAAATACTTTGATCCTGAAAAAACTCTTACAGATGAAGAGATTGCGAAAACTCACGAAAAAGTGTTAAAAGCCGTGGAGGAAAAAGCAGGAGCTGTGTTAAGAGGGTAATATGTAAAGAGGGCAACGATGGCGTTGTCCTCTTTATTCTTATGCGTTTCATCTGAAAGTCAATTATTTCTTTTTGGCCAACTTTTCTGCCTTTTCCGTATTGGCAAAATGAAGTTTGACAAACTGAGGAAGGCATTCTGTTCCTTTGCTTTTAATCAGTTTGGCTGCGGCAACGTCAACCTGGCTACCCGCTCCTTTTGGTATAATAAATCCAGCTTTTTTACTCAATTGGTCCATATGTTGGACAAATGCATATCTGGCAATCATCGAAGCTGCAGCAACAGCTAAATGGACGCTTTCACCCTTTGTACTAAAATAAACACTTTCTCGAATCACAGTTTGCTTTCCTTTTAAATACGAATAATAGACTTCTTCCTTCGCAAACTGATCAATTAATATTGCCTCAGGTTTTTCAGGAGCAATTTTATTAAGAACATGATTGATTGCTTGGTTATGTAATAACGCTTTCAACTTCCCCTGTGACATCCCCGAAGATTGCATCTGATTGTACTTTTCATTATGTAAAGTTAACAAGCTGTATGGAACAACTTTTACGAGCTGTTTAGCGATTTCAATGATTTTGTCATCTTTTAAATTTTTTGAATCTTGAACGCCGAGTTCTTTAAGAAGCTCGAGGTTTTCTTTTTTTACATAAGCGGCAACGACAGTAATCGGTCCAAAGAAATCTCCTGTGCCGACTTCATCTGATCCAATCACAGACATCGAACTCAGCCCAGACGGTAAATGAGAGGATACAGTTTTTTTCTTTGCGGTTGGATTTGAATTGTTTGCGATTCCCCACTTTGCTGCTTCTACCTCACCATCTCTCCCTTGAAACAACACTTTTCCCGATTTATACGCAGTTATGGAACACGTAGGTGTTTTTGCTGTGAACACACCGCCTGGTGGAATCTTTTCACTTAAGTAACGGCTGTAATGAGCCTTCATTTTTTCTATTTCCCTATTAGTAGTGGTTAAAACAGTATTTCCCAATCTGAATCACTCCTTCGTTCTTTGTCGATAATTATAGAATTATATCAAAATCAGTACTGAAAATGCTCGTTTTTATCTTTCCAGCTTTTTTCCTTCATGATATAGTATAGAATAGGATTCTTGTGAATGGAGGCATGAATGTTGTCAGACACAAAAAAAAATCGAACATCTGTGGTTATACATGGACAGCAGTACACGATAGTTGGAAGTGAAAGCACAAACCAAATCCGATTAGTTGCCTCTCTGGTTGATAATAAAATGCGAGAAATCCGTTCGTTGAATCCTTCCCTTGATATAAATAAGTTGGCTGTCTTGACGGCGGTCAATGCTGTCAATGACTATCTAAAGGAGAAAGAACGTGCTGAGCGTCTTGAGGCAGAAATTCAAAGGTTAAAGGAATGAAACGAACATGTTAGACTTACTTGTGTTATTAGCGCTATTGATAGGCTTTTTTATCGGATTAAAAAGAGGTTTTATCCTTCAAGTTATTCATATGACCGGCTTGATTATTGCTTTTATTATTGCTTACCTCTATTTTGATCAGCTTGCTCCTAACTTGAGGTTATGGGTCCCATATCCAAGCTTTGGTGAGGGGAATCTTCAGTTAGTATTTGATAATCCTAATATAGAGGATGCTTATTATCGCGCCATTGCCTTTGTCGTGATTTTCTTTGCGGTAAGGATTTTGCTCCAGATTATTGGCTCAATGTTTGATTTTGTTGCTAATTTACCTATTATAAGAAGCTTAAATGTATGGGCTGGTGGGTTTTTAGGTTTTGTGGAATCCTATTTAATTGTGTTTTTTATTTTATACATTTCTGCATTATTGCCTATAGATACGATTCAAGGTTCTCTTAATGATTCAGTTCTTGCCAATAGTATCGTCAAGCATACCCCTATCTTTTCTGAGCAAATTAAACAGTGGTGGTTTGAAACAAGCTAACTTCTCTGTAAAGAGGAGTTTTTCTTTTGATTTCCTTTCATACGGAAATTTCTATAAAATAATAGTGGGATTTTCTTTTAATATCAACTTATTGAAAATGGATTGAGGTAGGTGTGAACAATAGATGTCAGCAAATAAAAAAGATGTCATTCAATTGCTAGAAACAATTGCACTTTATATGGAACTAAGAGGAGAAAATTCCTTTAAAGTATCTGCATTTAGAAAGGCTGCAGCTGCGTTAGAAACTGAAGATCGAAGCTTAGCTGAAATTGATGAACTTACCGCTCTTCCTGGAATTGGAAAAGGGACGGCAGCGGTTATTGAAGAATATGTCAATGATGGGACTTCCTCCGTTTTAGCCGAATTGCAACAAATAGTACCTAAAGGTTTAATTCAACTACTTAAGCTTCCAGGGCTAGGGGGAAAGAAGATTTCAAAACTACATAAAGAGCTCGGTATAGAAGATGTGGCAGCACTTGAGGAAGCGTGTAAAGCCGGGAAAGTCCGTGAGTTAGCTGGGTTTGGCAAGAAATCAGAGGAGAAAATCTTAGCAGCGTTGGCAAATGTAGGAACACGCCCAGAGCGTTTACCTATTGCCTATATGTTATCGGTCACTGAAATGATTGAAACGCAACTAGAGACGTTTACTTCAGTTGAGACTTTTTCTAGAGCAGGAAGTCTTCGGAGAATGAGGGAAACGATTAAAGATCTTGATTACATTTTAGCTGTCAACGATGCAAATGAAGTAAAAAAACAGCTTGAAGCCTTACCAAATATCAAGGAGATGATTGCATCGGGGGAGACGAAAGTTTCCTTAATTTTAGCGCTCGACTACGATGTTAATGTCGATTTTAGGCTTGTTAAACGTGAGGAATTCACAACTGCTCTTCATCACTTTACAGGTTCGAAGGGTCATAATGTTCGAATGAGGCAGTTGGCAAAAGAACGAGGGGAAAAGATTAGTGAATACGGGGTAGAAAAGACAGATAGCGGTGAAATCCTTACTTTTGATTCAGAAGAGGCTTTTTATTCTCATTTTGATTTGCCTTTTATTCCACCGGAATTGCGTGAAGATGGGACTGAAGTAGACAATTACAATGAGAATCTGAACTTAATAAGCTTACACAAGATAAAAGGTGATTTACACATGCATTCAGCATGGAGCGATGGCGCTTATTCGCTTGAGGAAATGGCAGAAGCATGTCGAGCGCGGGGCTATCAATACATGGCGATGACAGACCACTCACAGTTTCTTAAAGTAGCCAATGGTCTAACACCAGAGCGGATTCGCAAACAAATTGCTGAGATAAGGAAATTAAATGCGAAATATGAGGATTTTACGATTTTAACAGGAATTGAGATGGATATATTACCTGATGGTACATTAGATTATGACGATGAACTACTCGCTGAACTCGACGTTGTCATCGCTTCAATTCATTCTTCCTTTTCTCAACCAAGGGAGAAAATTATGGAGCGTTTGAAAGCCGCGTTAATCAACCAGCATGTAGACATTATTGCTCATCCAACTGGGAGACTGATTGGCAGAAGAGAGGGCTATGATTTGGATATAGATGAACTCATTCAGTTAGCAAAAGAAACGAATACGGCTTTAGAACTGAATGCAAATCCGCATAGACTTGACCTAACTGCCTCTCATTTACGTATGGCACAAGAGGCAGGGGTGAAGATTGTTATCAATACAGATGCTCATAAAATCGACACGCTTTCACATATGGAAATAGGGGTGTCGACTGCTAGAAAAGGGTGGATTAAAGAAAGTACGGTGTTAAATACATTGAATGTTAATGAATTACTTCATTTTTTACATCAACGACATATATAAACCAAGGGGGATCTACTATTGCAGCAAAAAGTGCTGAGAACGCTTGAATTTGATAAAATTAGGGAACAGTTGCTTGAACATGTCTCATCCTCGTTAGGGTATGAAAAGGTTCAACGATTTGCTCCTTCTTCAGATTATGAAGAAGTGATTAAACTTCAAAACGAAACCGATGAAGCTGTGAATGTCCTTCGTTTAAAAGGCAATGTACCACTTGGCGGAATTTTTGATATTCGTCCGCATCTGAAAAGAGCAGCAATTGGTGGGATGCTTCGTCCGCAAGAGTTGATGCAAATAGCAAGTACTGTCCATGCTAGTAGACAAATAAAAAAGTTTATTCAAGAACTTGCTGAAGAGACGGATCTTCCGATTTTAATAAGCTATACAGAAGAAATCATTGTTCTTGCAGAACTAGAAGAGAAAATAAGACACGCAATTGATGATGGTGGAGAAGTATTAGATAGTGCGAGTGATGCACTTCGTACGTTAAGGCAACAGCTACGTTCACGAGAAAGAAGAGTCCGTGAAAAGCTGGAAAGTATGATCCGTTCTTCAAGTGCTCAAAAGATGCTTTCTGACGCAATCATAACGATTCGAAATGATCGGTTTGTTATCCCTGTTAAACAGGAGTACCGCGGACATTATGGGGGAATTATTCATGATCAAAGTTCCTCGGGTCAGACGTTATTTATGGAACCACAAAGTGTTGTTCAGTTAAACAATGAACTACAGGAAATCCGTGTGAAAGAGCAACAGGAAATAGAGCGAATCTTGATTGAGCTTTCCCTTCTCGTTGGAGAATACGAAAATGATTTATTAACAATTGTTCATATTATGGCAGAATTAGATTTTCTGTTTGCTAAAGCTCGTTATGGGAAAAAAATCAAAGGGTCAAAGCCAGCAGTGAACGATAAAGGCATCATAAAGTTATTCCAAGCACGACATCCGCTTATTCCCATTGATGAAGTGGTTGCTAATACAATTACGCTTGGTGAAGAATATACAACGATTGTAATTACAGGGCCAAATACAGGTGGAAAGACGGTAACGTTGAAAACATTGGGTTTATGCACAGTGATGGCTCAAGCGGGGCTGCAAATTCCGGCTCTGGATGGCTCGGAGATTGCAGTGTTTGATGCGGTTTATGCGGACATTGGTGATGAGCAATCCATTGAGCAAAGTTTAAGTACCTTTTCTTCACATATGGTGAATATTGTTGATATTTTAGAGCGGGTCGACTTTAATAGTCTTGTTTTATTTGATGAACTTGGGGCAGGAACGGATCCGCAGGAAGGAGCCGCCTTAGCGATCTCTATCCTTGATGAGGTATACAGACGTGGAGCAAGGGTGATCGCCACTACCCATTATCCTGAGTTGAAGGCATACGGCTACAATAGACCGGGTGTAATTAATGCGAGTGTTGAGTTCAATGTTGAAACATTAAGTCCGACCTATAAACTATTGCTAGGAGTTCCTGGGCGCAGCAATGCCTTTGAAATTTCTAAGCGGCTAGGATTGAAAGATTCTGTTATCGAAATGGCGAAAAGCTATATCAGTGCTGATAGCAACCAAGTTGAAAATATGATTGCTTCGCTTGAAAAAAGTCGTCGCCTAGCAGAGCAAGAAGCAGAAGAAGCACATGAACTTCTTAAAGACGCTGAAAAATTGCACAAAGATTTGCAAAAGCAGATGGTGACTTATTATGAAAAAAAAGAAGAACTAGTGGAAAAGGCGAAAGAAGAAGCTAGCCAAATCGTTGAAAAGGCTAGAGAAGAAGCTGAAGGGGTCATTCGAGACTTACGTAAGCTAAGGCTTGAGAAGAGTGCTGCTGTTAAAGAGCATGAGCTAATCGATGCAAGAAAACGCCTTGCAGAAGCTGAACCAGAAAAAAGTCCAGTGAAAATAGGGAAAAAATCTAAAACGACGAAACATACATTCCAGCCTGGTGATGAAGTGATGGTCCACAGCTTTGGTCAAAAAGGACATTTACTCGAGAGTACAGGAAAGAATGAATGGCAAGTTCAAATTGGTATTCTTAAAATGAAAGTTCATGAACGTGATATGGAGTATATCGAAACTCCAAAACAAAAAGAGGTAAAACCTATTGTAATGGTAAAAGGAAGAGATACATCTGTAGGTCTTGAGTTGGATCTACGTGGTGAACGATATGATGCTGCCTTAATTAGGGTTGAAAAGTATATTGATGATGCACTGCTTGCTAACTACCCACGTGTATCAATCATTCACGGGAAAGGGACAGGAGCTCTTATGCGTGGGGTTCAGGAATACTTGAAAAATCACCGTTCGGTTAAAAAAATTCGTTTCGGAGAAGCCGGTGAAGGGGGGACGGGGGTCACGATCGTCGAATTTAAATGATAGGCGGGGAGATCAATGGAGCAATTTTGGGAAAATGAATTTGTTCTGACAGCCGGATATTACAGTGTCGTGATTCTTTGCACGATCGTTTTTTTAGCACTCTTTGAGCTTGTGACAAAATACCATAATTGGGAAGAAATAAAGAAAGGAAATTTATCTGTAGCGATGTCCACAGGAGGAAAGATTTTTGGCGTCGCCAACATTTTTCGCTTTTCCATTGCTCAACACGATTCTTTTCTAAATATGATCAGCTGGGGAATTTTCGGCTTTATTTTATTGTTGATTGGTTATTTTATTTTTGAATTCATGACTCCAAAGTTTAATATTGATGAGGAAATTAAGAATGATAACCGTGCAGTTGGCTTTATGTCAATGATTATCTCAATAGGTCTTAGTTACGTGATTGGTGCAGGAATTTAAACAAGGGGAGAGATCTTTTGGAGAAATTAGCAAAAGTGCTACTTGTACTTAGTGGTGTTTTTATTGTCATTGGTTTTATCTATTTATTCTTTATCGCTTGATGATGACTATAAGGTCGTTATATTAAAATAAGACTTTCCACTTTTGGATTGTCTTATTTTTTTGTCCAAGCCTTCCAATTCGCTTGAATATTTAAATTGTAATAAAATAGTCAGTATATTATAATAAAAGAGAAACGATTAAATATTCTGAAAATAAAGAGGGGGCGTATCTGTGAGCGAAAAACCATGGTTGGATCAATACCCGCCAGAAATTCCGAAGACACTCGTTTATGAGGAAATTCCAATTCACGCGTTTTTGAAAAGAACAGCCAACGATAACCCTTATAAAACCGCTATACATTTTATGGGGAAAGAGATGGATTACCAACAGTTATATGAAGCCTCGAAAAAATTTGCTAGTTATTTGCAATCAATAGGACTCAGCAAAGGAGATCGGGTCGCTATTATGCTGCCAAATATTCCTGCAGCCGTCATTAGTTATTTTGGCTCATTACTAGCTGGTGGTATCGTTGTACAAACAAACCCACTTTATACAGAACGTGAACTTGAATACCAAATGAAAGATTCTGGAGCAAAGGTGATTGTTACTCTTGATATCTTATATCCACGCGTATCAAAAATTAAACCACAAACTGAACTAGAACATATAATTGTAACCGCTATTAAAGATTTCCTCCCTTTTCCAAAAAATCTTGTTTATCCGTATATACAGAAAAAACAGTATGGAATGATTGTAAACGTAAAGCATGACGGGAATAATCATTTGTTGAAAGAAATCTTAAAACAGCCTCAAAAAGCTTTAATTGATTATGATATTGATTATTATGAGGATTTAGCCTTACTGCAATATACTGGAGGAACAACTGGGTTTCCGAAGGGGGTTATGCTTACTCATCATAATTTAGCTGCTAATACATTAATGTGTGCAGCCTGGCTGCATAAAACGAAGCCTGGACATGAAGTTATTTTAGGAGTACTGCCGTTTTTTCATGTATATGGGATGACAACAGTTATGTTACTTTCTGTTCTACAGGCACAAAAGATGGTGTTAGTTCCTAAATTTGAGATCGACATGATGCTTAAAACAATCGATAAACAAAAACCGACTCTTTTTCCAGGTGCGCCAACGATATATATCGGGTTATTAAACCATCCTGATTTGATGAAGTATGATCTTTCCTCTATTGAAGCATGTATTAGCGGGTCGGCACCATTACCGATAGAGATTCAAGAGAAGTTCGAGAAAATTACTGGTGGAAAACTTGTGGAGGGCTATGGTTTAACGGAAACTTCTCCTGTCACACATGCAAATTTTTTATGGAGTGAAAAACGTGTTCCTGGCAGTATTGGTGTTCCATATCCAGATACAGATGCAATGATTCTTTCTTTAGAAACAGGCGAACCGCTTCCACCAGGGGAAATAGGTGAAGTTTGTGTAAAAGGTCCGCAAGTGATGAAAGGGTATTGGAATCGTCCTGAAGAAACAGAGCATGTCTTTCGGAATGGTTGGTTGCTTACAGGTGATCTTGGCTATATGGACGAAGGGGGGTATTTTTATATCGTTGACCGCAAAAAAGATATGATCATTGCTGGGGGCTTTAATATTTATCCCCGTGAGGTAGAAGAAATTTTATATGAACACCCAGCTATTCAAGAAGCAGTTGTCGCAGGAATTCCAGATCCATACCGTGGAGAGACAGTGAAGGCCTATGTTGTTTTAAAAGAAAACTGCTTTGTTACAGAATATGAATTAAATGAATTCACCCGCAAACATCTCGCAGCTTATAAGGTCCCAAGAATTTTTGAGTTTCGTGAAGAGTTGCCGAAAACAGCCGTGGGTAAGATTTTAAGAAGGGCACTTGTAGACGAAGAAAGAGCGAAGCAAAATAATGATGAAGAAAGAAAAGCATAATGGAAAGCCTATTCGGCTTTTCTGATGTAAACTTGGGACGAGTTATCTTTCGGATAATTCTGAATTCACCTTGACAGATAGAAATGTTGATAATATTATAAAACCATGAATGAAGATTCATTCATTGCTTTTTGGTTAAAAAACAAAAGCTTGTTAAGAAGAATCCCTGACCGGAGAGGGGTGAATGAATGAAGAAACACAAACCAAAATACCATCAGATTATTGATGCAGCAATGGTCGTTATTGCTGAAAATGGCTATCACCATGCGCAAGTATCGAAAATCGCAAAGCAAGCCGGAGTAGCGGATGGAACGATCTACTTATATTTTAGAAATAAAGAAGATATCCTAATTTCCCTCTTCCAAGAAAAGATGGGTAACTTTATTGAAATTCTTGAACAAAAGATTGCAGGAAAAACGAGCGCTGCAGAGAAGTTATTAATGTTGGTAGAAGAACATTTAAAGTGGTTAACTGAGGATCGTCATCTCGCGATTGTGACACAGATTGAATTAAGACAATCAAATAAAGAATTAAGGTTAAAAATTAATGAAATTTTAAAAGATTATTTAGCAATCATTGAAAAGGTTGTTGTTGAGGGGATTAAAACAAAGGAATTTTCCAATGACCTAGACGTCCGGTTGGCAAGGCAAATGATTTTCGGAACGATTGATGAAACGGTCACGACATGGATAATGAATGATTTGAAGTACAGTCTTCCTGCTTTGGCGGGGCCATTACACCAGATGCTTGTGAGTGGATGTAGCTACCAAATTACAGGAGATTAAATAAATTTAAAGCTTTCAAAAAGATAAGGAGGGGAAATGTGAAGAATCTGACGTGTTCTACTGAGGAAAGGGTGGCGACAATATCCATTACCCGGCCTCCTGCCAACGCTTTGTCTTCAAAATTATTGGAGGAACTCGACTCGATTTTGGATGAAATTAAAGCTAACGATGAAATACGTGTTGTAGTAATTCGAGGAGAAGGAAAATTCTTTTCAGCAGGTGCCGATATTAAAGAGTTCACTGAAGTTAAAAGTGAAGATGATTCTTTTGCGCTCTCTCAAAATGGACAAAAAGTATTGGAGCGTATTGAGAACTTTCAAAAACCAGTAATAGCTGTGATTCATGGAGCAGCATTAGGTGGAGGTTTAGAACTGGCAATGGCTTGCCATATTCGCCTTGTATCAGAGGATGCAAAACTAGGTCTTCCTGAGCTTTCACTAGGGATTATTCCCGGATTTGCAGGTACGCAAAGACTACCATTGTATGTAGGTACTGCCAGGTCTTTAGAAATGATGTTAACGAGCGAACCAATTACTGGAAAGGAAGCCGTTGGGTATGGTCTTGCCAACCATGTTTACCCTGAAAATGAACTCCTTGACAAGGCGTATATACTTGCGAGGAAAATTGCTCAACAAAGTCCAATAACAGTAAAGGCGATTATCAGTTTACAAAGTTTTACGAAAACTGAAAGGTTTGAATCTGGTATGAAAAGAGAAGCAGAGTTATTTGGAAAAACCTTTGCCACAAATGATGCTAAGGAAGGTATAGAGGCATTTTTAGAAAAACGAAAGCCTGTTTTTAAAGGGAAATAAAGAATTTTTTTTCGTTGAAATTTTTTAAATCTTTAAAAATAATGGAATGTTTTAATACTAGGAGGAAAAAAAATGAACATTTACGTATTAATGAAAAGAACGTTTGATACTGAGGAAAAAATTACGATTAGCGGCGGCCAAATTAATGAAGAGGGTGCAGAATTTATCATCAATCCATACGATGAGTATGCGGTTGAAGAGGCGCTCCAAGTTCGCGATGCACATGGTGGTGAGATTACAGTAGTCACGGTCGGGACGGATGAAGCTGAAAAACAACTTCGAACTGCACTTGCCATGGGTGCCGATAAAGCTGTTCTTATTAATACCGAAGAGGATGTTGAAGAAGGTGATCAATTCACGACTGCAAAGATATTATCGGAGTTTTTAAAGGATAAAGAGGCCGATTTAATCCTTGCCGGCAATGTTGCGATTGATAATGGTTCAGGTCAAGTTGGCCCACGTGTGGCGGATGCTTTAGGGATCCCTTATGTAACAACAATTACGAAGCTTGAAATTGATGGACAAGTGGTTACTGTTACAAGAGATGTAGAAGGCGATTCAGAAATTATTGAGGCGACTCTCCCGTTATTAGTAACTACCCAACAAGGGTTAAATGAGCCGCGCTATCCATCTTTACCTGGGATTATGAAGGCGAAGAAAAAGCCTCTTGATGAACTGGAATTGGATGATCTTGACCTTGAGGAAGATGAAGTCGAAGCAAAGACGAAAACAATAGAAATCTTTCTTCCACCAAAAAAAGGAGCAGGTAAAGTCCTTGAAGGTGATTTAGCAGACCAAGTGAAAGAATTAGTTACGTTGCTTCATAAAGAAGCGAAAGTAGTTTAATGAATAAAAGAATGAGAATTCATGTAGGAGGGAAATACAATGGCTAGAAAAGTATTAGTATTAGGTGAAGTTCGTGAAGATTCACTTAGAAATGTTTCTTATGAAGCAATCGCAGCAGCTAAAACAGTTGCTGAAGGCGGGGAAGTAGTTGGTGTACTAATCGGAGAAAACATTCAATCTTTAGGGATTGAACTTATAAAATATGGAGCGGACAGAGTTATAGCAGTCGAAGATGCAAAGTTAGCTCAATATACACCGGACGGTTTTTCTCAAGCATTACTTGCAGTGATTCAATCAGAGAGTCCAGAAGGAGTTATTTTAGGACATACGGCACTCGGAAAAGACCTATCTCCTAAAGTAGCAAGTAAATTGAATGCTGGATTGATTTCTGATGCAATTGCTGTAGAAGAAGTGGGTGGAAATCTAGTGTTTACCAGACCGATTTATTCTGGGAAGGCGTTTGAGAAAAAAGTGATGACGTCAGAATTGATTTTTGCAACAGTACGTCCAAATAATATTGCTCCATTGGAGAAGGATGACAGCCGTTCTGGTGATGTCTCTTCATTGTCTGTTGACATTAAAGATCTTCGTACAATCATTAAAGAAGTTGTTAGTAAAGCTTCAGAAGGAGTCGATTTGTCAGAAGCGAAAGTAATTGTTTCGGGCGGACGTGGGGTGAAAAGTGAAGATGGGTTTAAACCGCTAAAAGAACTAGCTGCTGTTCTTGGAGCAGCAGTAGGTGCTTCACGTGGTGCATGTGATGCGGAGTATTGTGACTATTCCCTTCAAATCGGGCAGACAGGAAAAGTGGTCACACCAGATTTATATATCGCTTGCGGAATTTCGGGGGCAATCCAACATCTTGCTGGTATGTCAAATTCAAAGGTAATTGTAGCGATTAACAAAGATCCAGAAGCTAATATCTTTAATGTCGCTGATTATGGAATTGTAGGGGACTTATTTGAAGTTGTGCCATTGCTGACAGAAGAGTTTAAAAAATTAAAAGTACATTCTTAACAGAAAAAATAGAAATGGGTGGGATACAGACCCTCCCATTTCATTTCATTTTTCGGATAAGTACCGTTTGTAAGGATAAAATACATATGAAACAAATAAATAGCATCGGTTTGTAAACGATGCTATACTGTCGTTAAGTAAGTTTTTAGGAGGAATAATTATGGCGATAATCAATGCAACTGATCAAACTTTTTCAAATGAAACAGGTGCAGGCACTGTTTTAGTTGACTTTTGGGCTACATGGTGTGGACCTTGTAAAATGATTGCTCCAGTCTTAGAAGAGTTGGATGGAGATATGGGAGATAAGGTTAAAATTGTAAAAGTCGATGTTGATGAAAACCAAGAAACAGCAGCAAAATTTGGTATTATGAGCATCCCAACGCTACTTGTTCTTAAAGATGGAGAAGTAGTGGACAAAGTGGTTGGCTTTCAACCTAAAGAAGCTTTAGCGGAAGTACTTAACAAGCACGTTTAATGCGATAGAATAGATTGAACCGGTGGGATAAATTCCGCCGGTTTATTTCATTCAAAGGAATACAGGATGATTCATGGGAGATGAGGATAGTTTCAGCTACGAAGGGCGTTTCTTTTGGGGGTGAACAACATGAATGAAGTCATTAAAAATAAATTAACATTGTTACCTGGTCAACCGGGATGTTATTTAATGAAGGATCGACAAGGGACAATTATTTATGTGGGGAAAGCAAAAATTTTAAAAAATAGGGTCCGCTCTTATTTTACTGGGTCACACGATGGTAAGACGCAGAGACTAGTAAATGAAATTGCCGACCTCGAATATATCGTTACATCTTCAAACATGGAAGCTTTAATCCTTGAAATGAATTTAATAAAAAAATATAACCCAAAGTACAATGTCATGTTAAAAGATGATAAAAGTTATCCTTTCATTAAATTAACATCTGAACGACATCCTCGCTTAATTATTACGCGAAAGGTAAAGAAAGACAGCGGGAAATATTTTGGGCCTTATCCAAATGTACAAGCTGCGAACGAAACAAAAAAGCTTCTTGATCGAATTTATCCTCTTCGAAAATGTACTACATTACCCGATCGAGTTTGTCTATATTATCATTTAGGGCAATGTTTAGCTCCTTGTGTGAATCCGGTCGAACAGCATGAATATAAAGTTATGACGGATGAGATTGTCCGATTTTTAAATGGTGGCTACAAAGAAATAAAGAAAGAACTTGCTGAGAAAATGGTCGCTGCAGCAGATGAACTTGATTTTGAACGGGCGAAGGAATTTCGTGATAAGATTGTCCATATCGAGGCGACAATGGAAAAGCAGAAAATGACGACAACAGATTTCACTGATCGAGATGTTTTTGGCTATGCTGTCGATAAGGGCTGGATGTGTGTACAAGTTTTCTTCATTCGCCAAGGAAAACTGATTGAAAGAGAAGTATCAATGTTTCCGATTTATAATGAACCTGAGGAAGAAATTTTAACCTTTCTTGGTCAATTTTATTCGTTGCCTGAACATTTTAAACCGAAGGAAATTCTTATAATGGATACTGTTGATAAAGAGATGGCTGAACACCTTTTAGCAGTAAAAGTCCTGAAGCCACAGCGTGGTCAGAAAAAAGACCTCGTTAAGCTTGCTTGCAAAAATGCGAGTATCGCATTGAAAGAGAAATTTTCTTTAATCGAACGAGATGAAGAACGCACAATCAAAGCAATCGAAAATCTCGGCAAACAAATGGGAATCTATACGCCACATCGTATTGAAGCTTATGATAATTCAAATATTCAAGGAACGAATCCTGTCTCAGCAATGGTTGTGTTTATCGATGGAAAACCTATGAAAAGGGAATATCGAAAATATAAAATTAAATCAGTTCAAGGACCTGATGATTATGAATCGATGCGGGAAGTTGTTCGCAGAAGGTATTCACGTGTGTTAAAAGAAGGATTACCACTTGCGGATTTAATCGTAATCGATGGAGGGAAGGGACATATTGAAGCGGCGAGAGATGTTTTAGAAAATGAGCTAGGCGTTATGATTCCAGTTGCGGGTTTGGCAAAGGATGAAAAACATCGAACATCCCAGCTTTTATATGGAAATCCGTTAGAAGTGATTCCCCTCGAACGGAATAGTCAGGAGTTTTATTTATTACAACGAATTCAAGATGAAGTTCACCGTTTTGCCATCACTTTTCATCGGCAGTTAAGAGGGAAAAATGCTTTTCAATCATTGCTTGATGATATTCCTGGAATTGGGGAAAAGAGAAAGAAAATGTTGTTAAAACATTTTGGCTCTGTAAAAAAAATGCGGGAAGCGAGCGTGGAAGATTTTACACAAGCAGGCCTCCCAGAAAAAGTTGCTGAGGAGCTAAGGAGTAAATTATTAGAATAAGATTGTCACCCTTGAAATTCATATGTTATAATGAAAACCAATTTAATAAATCACTTTAGTTTAATAAAGTGAAGATAGAGGCGCGAACCTCATGAGTAGAACCTGGAGAATAATGAGATTCAATGAAAGGTTTTGAAAGGGATGTTCGCCGAAGTTAGGAAATGACTCATTACTTTCCTTGCTGGTTCTGTATTAAATAAATGCAGGATTGTCAAGATAATTTCGTCTTGGAGAGCTATCTCACTGTGCGAGCGTATTCTTTATTTTTATTACGTCATCACAGCAATGAGATATCCTCATTGCTTTTTTCTGTTTGTGGAAAAAAGCTACATGACTAACCACAGGAAGAAGGGAATCTGAAATGGGACTGATTGTACAAAAATTTGGTGGAACATCGGTTGCAGATGTAAACAAAATACGAAACGTAGTGAACCGAGTAATTGAAGAAAGAAAAAATGGGAATGACATTGTCGTTGTTGTTTCAGCAATGGGAAAAACAACCGATCAATTAGTTAAAATGGCTTACGACCTTTCAGCATCACCTAATAAAAGAGAGCTGGATATGCTTTTAACAACAGGTGAACAAGTAACGATTTCTTTGTTAGCGATGGCTCTAAGGGAAAAAGGCGTAGAGGCGATATCATATACTGGCTGGCAAGCGGGGATAACTACGGAATCCGTACATGGTAATGCGAGGATTATGAAGATTGACAGTGAAAACATCAAATCGGAATTAGCTGCTGGGAAAATAGTGATTGTTGCAGGATTCCAAGGAGTGACAAAAGAAGGAGCAATAACTACATTAGGGAGAGGCGGCTCAGACACAACTGCTGTTGCGCTTGCGGCTGCACTAAATGCGGATAAGTGCGATATATTTACAGATGTAACAGGTGTATTTACGACAGATCCCCGATATGTAAACGGTGCAAGAAAATTAGCGGGCATTTCTTATGATGAAATGCTGGAATTAGCTAATTTGGGGGCAGGCGTACTTCACCCTCGTGCGGTTGAGTTTGCAAAAAATTATGGGGTGAAACTTGAAGTGCGCTCGAGTATCGATAAAGAAAGTGGAACGGTTATTGAGGAGGAATTTGAAATGGAACAAAATTTAGTTGTCCGTGGAATAGCATTTGAAGATCAAATTACTAGGGTGTCAGTGATTGGAGTAGATAACACGATCGCGAGTTTACCAACGATTTTTTCTACTCTAGCTGACAATCAGTTAAATGTTGATATTATCATTCAAAGTGGCTCTAAAGCAGAAAAAACGGACATTTCTTTTTCAATTAAAAGCAATGATTTAGAAGAAACATTGCGTGTACTTAAGAACAATCAAGAAAAGCTGAATTATGAATCGGTTGAATTCGAGTCAGGATTAGCAAAGGTTTCAATTGTCGGTGCTGGCATGGTTTCAAATCCTGGAGTTGCAGCGAAAATGTTTGAAGTACTGGCCGCAGAAGGAATATTAGTGAAAATGGTTAGTACATCAGAAATAAAGGTTTCAACAGTTGTGAATGAGAAGTTAATGGTGAAAGCAGTTGAGGCACTTCATGATGCATTCGAGCTTTCGAAACTTCCAGTAAATGCTTAAGATTGAATGATTATGTAAAAAAACGAAAAAGCTTTCCCGTAAAGAAAGCTTTTTCGTTTAGGTTTTACTTAGGATCCTTAATATCCCATTTAATTGTGAACAAAATCTTATCTAGTCTTTTATGAGGATGCTCGTACGCTTCAACAGTCACCTGTTTTTCCAGTTCTATTTGTTGGGCTAAAAAGCCGGCTTCAAGTTGGAAGGTTGAGTCTTTATCTCTTCTTAGGCGGTTTGAAATCATATCCCCGGTAAGTTCAAGCACTAATTCACGGCGTTTTTCTTCTCTAATAGAGAGGGATCCCCAATTTGCTTCATAGAAAAAGGAGATGATTTCCTCTAGACTGCTAAGGGGATATTTCCGAGCTAATTTTTTCCCGGCCCAATAGAGAATTTCAGGTGCGTCTTTCCCGAGAAGTTCAGAAAGTAGTACTTCTCTAATTAATTCATAACCAAAATGGGAAACAGAAGGTTGTGAGCTGTCGTTATATTTATTTAAATTTGGTA
This sequence comes from Bacillus sp. B15-48, assembly GCF_016879755.1. Classification (GTDB taxonomy): domain Bacteria; phylum Bacillota; class Bacilli; order Bacillales; family Cytobacillaceae; genus Mesobacillus_B. The sequence goes on along the minus strand of NZ_WOFU01000002.1, from coordinate 753,805 downwards.
GTTCACTCAAGTGCGTCCCCCTCTTTCTATTATTCTATTATATTACAATTTTAATGAAAATGAAGTCAGTTTAATGAATGTTTTTTGTTTTTTTTTTCGATGATGATTTGTTTATTTTTTCTTTGTCGAATGAGGTCTATTCTAATTTGTATAATAAATAATCTAAAGTTTTTTCCATAAATGCGAAAGTTATCCTTGTATATTTTTTTAAAGGACATATAACTTTGTTGAGTTCAAGTGTAAAATATCGGTATTTTTCAAAAATTTTATTTATATAGTCATTTTTTCTGTATACGTTTTCTTGACGGTCAATCCTTATGAGAGTAAAATGGACTTGTCACAATATTGTAAGAAATAATTTTTATTATTTTCACGATGGTAGGGTTTGAAAATCAATCAACATTTTTCGACCTTGACATCATTTTAAATTTTCAAAGGGGGGTATACATAATGGCAAGAAATCAAGAATTTTATTGGCGAAGATTACATTCGTTGCTTGGGGTTATTCCTGTTGGATTATTCCTAATTATGCACCTTGTGATCAATAATTTTGCCGTCAGAGGAGAGGAAGCTTACAATCAAGCAACACAATTTATGGAAAGTATTCCTTATCTCATCTTTTTAGAGGTTTTTGTAATCTATTTACCACTAATATTCCACGCAATTTACGGTATTTACATCGCGTTTACAGCGAAGAACAATACTGGTAGATTTGGATTCTTCCGCAACTGGATGTTTAAGCTTCAGCGGTGGACAGGGGTTATTACGTTAATATTCCTTGCGTGGCATATTTGGGAAACTCGAATTGCCAAAGCATTTGGCGCAGAAGTTAACTTTCAAATGATGGTTGATATTTTAGCTTCGCCATTCATGTTCGCATTTTACGTGATTGGGATTCTTTCAGCAATTTTCCACTTCGCTAATGGACTATGGTCTTTCTTAGTTAGCTGGGGAATCACTGTTACACCACGGTCACAAGTTATTTCTACTTATGTAACTATTGGAGTATTTATTATTCTATCTATTATGGGTATTAGTACACTCGTGGCATTTATCTAAATAAGAATCTATTAAAATACAGATTATTAAGGCGACTTAGGATTAAGGGAGTGAGTCACGATGAGTAAAGGTAATATAATTGTAGTAGGCGGCGGACTAGCTGGTTTAATGTCTACGATTAAAATTGCTGAGCAAGGGAACACGGTCGAATTATTTTCGCTTGTACCAGTTAAAAGGTCTCATTCCGTTTGTGCACAGGGAGGTATGAACGGAGCTGTAAATACTAAGGGTGAGGGAGACTCCCCTTGGATTCACTTTGATGACACCGTTTATGGTGGTGATTTCTTAGCGAATCAGCCGCCTGTTAAAGCGATGTGTGAGGCAGCACCAGGAATTATTCATTTACTTGACCGTATGGGAGTTATGTTTAACCGTACCCCAGAAGGATTACTAGATTTTCGTCGCTTTGGTGGAACACAACATCACCGTACTGCTTTTGCGGGTGCGACAACAGGTCAACAGTTGCTTTATGCATTGGACGAACAAGTTCGTCGACATGAAGTAGCAGGACTTGTCACAAAGTACGAAGGTTGGGAATTTTTAGGGGTCGTGCTGGATGATGACGGAATTTGTCGAGGGATTGTTGCACAAGACCTTAAAACAATGGAAATCAAATCATTCTCAGCAGATGCTGTCATTATGGCAACTGGTGGACCAGGGATTATCTTTGGAAAATCTACGAACTCGATTATTAACACAGGTTCAGCAGCATCTATCGTTTACCAGCAAGGGGCATATTATTCGAATGGTGAGATGATTCAAATTCATCCAACGGCTATTCCTGGTGATGATAAACTACGCTTAATGAGTGAGTCTGCACGTGGTGAAGGTGGACGTGTATGGACATATAAAGATGGAAAACCATGGTATTTCTTGGAAGAGAAATATCCTGCATATGGAAACCTTGTGCCTCGTGATATCGCTACACGTGAGATATTTGATGTTTGTGTAAATCAAAAACTAGGGATCAATGGTGAAAACATGGTTTATCTTGACCTTTCTCATAAAGATCCGAAGGAACTAGATATTAAACTTGGTGGAATCATTGAAATCTATGAGAAGTTCACAGGGGAAGATCCTCGTAAGCTTCCAATGAAAATCTTCCCAGCTGTCCATTATTCTATGGGTGGGCTTTGGGTTGATTATGACCAAATGACGAATATTCCAGGCTTGTTTGCAGCCGGAGAATGTGATTATTCACAGCATGGTGCTAACCGTCTTGGAGCAAACTCATTGCTTTCTGCTATATATGGAGGGATGGTAGCTGGGCCGAATGCTGTTAAGTATATTAAAGGTCTTGAAAAGAGTTCCGATGCAATTTCCTCTTCTGTATTCGATGGCTATGTTAAGCAGGAAGAAGAAAAGTGGAATAAAATCATGTCAATGGACGGAACTGAAAATGCCTATGTCCTTCATAAAGAGTTAGGAGAATGGATGACTGATAATGTGACAGTCGTTCGTTACAATGAAAATCTTTTGAAGACAGATGATAAAATTGTTGAGCTGTTAGAACGCTATCAAAATATAAATATTAATGACACAGCGAAGTGGAGCAACCAAGGTGCGACATTTACACGCCAGCTTGAAAACATGCTTCATCTTGCCCGTGTAATTACGATTGGTGCTTATATGCGTGATGAAAGCCGCGGAGCGCATTATAAGCCAGAATTCCCAGATCGTAATGATGAAGAATTTTTAAAGACGACAATGGCTAAGTTTGTTTCTCCTGATGAGAAACCAGCTTTCCATTATGAAGAAATCGATGTTTCTTTAATTACACCGCGTAAGCGTGATTACACAAAGAAAAAGGGGGATTAAGAAGGTATGTCTGAAAATAAAACTGTCCGTTTTATCATTACCCGTCAGGATACTCCTGATTCAGCCCCTTATGACGAAGAATTTGTTCTCCCTTATCGTCCGAATATGAATGTTATTTCGGCTTTAATGGAAATTCGTCGAAATCCAGTGAATGCTAAAGGGGAAAAAACAACACCAATTTCGTGGGATATGAACTGTCTTGAAGAAGTATGCGGAGCTTGTTCAATGATCGTAAATGGAAAGCCACGCCAATCTTGTACGGCTCTAATTGATCAATTAGAGCAGCCTGTACGATTAGCGGCAATGACAACATTCCCAGTTATTCGCGATCTTCAAGTAGATCGTAGCAGAATGTTTGATTCATTGAAACGAGTGAAAGCTTGGATTCCAATTGATGGGACGTATGACCTTGGACCAGGGCCGCGTATGCCTGAAGGGAAGCGCCAATGGGCTTATGAGCTTTCCAAATGTATGACTTGTGGGGTTTGTTTGGAAGCTTGTCCAAACGTAAACGATAAAGCTGACTTTATTGGGCCAGCGCCATTATCACAAGTTCGTCTTTTTAATGCCCATCCAACAGGTGCAATGAACAAAGCAGAACGTTTAGAAGCGATTATGGGAGATGGTGGACTTGCAAATTGTGGAAACTCACAAAACTGTGTTCAATCTTGTCCAAAAGGAATCCCGTTGACGACGTCAATCGCTGCTTTAAATCGTGATACAAGTGTTCAAGCTTTCAAAAATTTCTTTGGCAGTGATCAAGTATAATTAAAAAAATCCTCTTTCTTATATGGAAAGGGGATTTTTTATCTCGCAGTTATTATCTAGCATCACCAACATTGTATTAACTAGGTCTTCTTCGTCATGAGTCCTTGGATAAGATAGAGACCGAAACGTATTTTCATAGAATTTCTTTAAGTTTTCTTTTGGGATGAGACGAATTAATTCACTCAATTGCTTTGTTTCTTGAACTACTCGTCACTAAAGTAACGAGATTCCTGCGAACACCGAGGTATCCCTCAGTTTTTTAGCAGGCTATCCCCGTCGCACCGACGGTTAGCAGTGCCAATGGCGTGAGTCTCCTGCGGTGGTGCAAACTTGTACATTTGAACTCACTGTACTTGCTTACTTTGCTTGGTTTTTGCTACTTCAGCAAGTGCAGGGCAAATGATGCTTGGATATTTTACGTGACAAAGCCTTTCTTGTCACAACCCCATATATCCAGTTTTCAAAGAACAACTTATACAGGAATATTATACTATAGGAACGAATGTTCTGGCTATCACTAACCGAAAATTCATCCCATGTCTAAAAACGGGCTTTGCCCTGCACGGGTGTTCTTTTCGGAAAACATAAAAACTAATCACCGTTGATGCTGCGATCACTTTAGGCGAAAAAAGATTTGAAGAATATGAAAGTGAGGTAGAAACTGCGGAAGCTTTATATGCTTAATTCAAAAGTGCGCGTATATAATCAATTTGCAAACAGGGTATTTTTCCTTGGAAAATTCGAGGGAGGTGCCCTGTTTAAGTTTTTAATAAAGGTAAAATGCATTTTTTGAGTCAGAAATGTAAATAATTTCAAAATAACTGCCCATATTCTGTTAAATTGTTGCTCCATCAAGGATTTGTAGTCACTCTGTATCTCATTCTTACATAAGATATCGTGACTAAATATACACCCACCCCGCAGTTCACAGCTGGCGAAGGCAAGGAGGGTTACTATACTTGAAGGAGAACGATTATACTCACAAGCCATTACTCACCAAACGAGAAAGAGAAGTATTCGAACTGTTGGTTCAAGACAAAACAACGAAAGAAATCGCTGGTGAATTATTTATAAGCGAGAAAACGGTTCGGAATCATATTTCAAACGCCATGCAAAAATTAGGCGTTAAGGGGCGTTCTCAAGCTGTTGTAGAGCTCCTTCGAATGGGAGAGCTAGAACTTTGATGTAAACCGATTGTCTTCGTAAGGAGTCGGTTATCAATTTTTCAGCGAAAAGAAATGCAGCCTGCATATTGCAAGGCTGCATTTCTTCTTGAAATTCTTTTGAAAATCGTAGAAAATAAGAGCACCGATAGAGTTTAGGAGTTGTTAATCACATGGAACTCGAGGAAACAAAGAATAATAGAGTAGTTGCAAGGATCGAAAAGGAATTAAGATATATATCTGGGATCATCAAACAGAAGGGTAGAGAAATATTAAAGGATTATTCGATTACCCCGCCGCAATTTGTGGCATTACAATGGTTGTTTGAAGATGGGGATATGACAATTGGGGAATTGTCGAATAAAATGTTTTTAGCGTTTAGTACGACAACCGATTTAGTGGATCGCATGGAAAAGAGCCACCTTGTCATTCGAGTAAAGGATCCAAATGATCGCAGAGTGGTCCGTATTCACTTGCTCGACGAGGGAAAACGGATTATCGATGAGGTCATTAAAGAACGTCGGCAATATTTAGAAGCCCTTTTGGTTAATTTCTCGGATGAGCAAATTGTCGTTTTAAAGGATAGTCTTGAAAAATTACATCAGGAAATGCGCGAAGAATGAGGCGAGATTTTGAACAGAGCGATTGGAATAATTGATTCAGGTGTTGGTGGATTGACCGTTGCAAAAGAAGTAATGAGACAGCTGCCTTATGAGCAAATTGTCTATCTTGGTGACACCGCACGTTGTCCATACGGACCGAGACCTGCTACTGAAGTGTTAAGGTATACATGGGAAATGACAAGCTTTTTAATGGAAAAACAGATAAAAATGTTGGTGATTGCCTGCAATACTGCTACAGCTGTTGCCCTCGAGGAAATTCGCTCAGAGCTGGCTATTCCAGTTATTGGTGTCATTGACCCAGGTGCTCGTACAGCGATAAAAATAACGAGTAATTATAACATAGGGATTATTGGAACGGAAGGAACGATTAAAAGTCGAGCTTATGAGCATGCTCTAAAAGCGATTAACAGGAGAACGAATGTATTTGCTTTGGCTTGCCCTAAATTTGTTCCGCTTGTTGAAAGTGGAGAAAATGATGGACATGTTGCCCAAAGAGTCGTTGTAGAAACCCTTAAACCATTAAAAAAAGAGAAGTTGGACACACTTATTTTAGGCTGTACACATTACCCTCTTCTTGAGTCTTTAATTAAAAAAGTTATGGGGGCGGAAGTCAATGTGATTAGTTCTGGGGAAGAAACTGCTCGTGAAGTCAGTACAATTCTTCATCATAACCGTATGTTAAATCAACGTGGAGAAGAACCGAACCATGAATTTTTTACTACAGGCTCAAAAGTGATTTTTTCAGATATTGCTACTCAATGGCTTGAAAGGCCGATTACGAACGTAAATACCATTCATCTTTAACGCTCCCAAACAGGGGGCTTTTTTTATTTTATTGTTGGAAGGAATTAGGAATGAAGTGAAACATTCTTTTCTTCTTTTTATAAAAAAAACGGTCAAGCCGGTCTAATTTTGCATTGGTCTCGTATAAATGATAGTACAAACTGTCTAATGGAGGGGATTTCATGTCTAAAAATAAAAATGCAACCTTTGTCATGGTAGCAACAATCGCGACGGCGGTATTTCTTTCGGGCTGTGGGTTATTTGGAGGGGGAGAAAAGAAACAAATAGATCCGCCACAAGATGTATCTTATTTGGAGGAAAGTGAAGTAGAAGTGGAAGAGTCTAACGGGACAGAAATGGATTCGGAGGCAACTGAAGAGGCGGTGGAATTAACGGTTCCGACAGAATTGTATTTGATTGACAAAAATGGATATGTTGTTTCACAAACGTTAAACCTACCTAAAACAGATGGTGTAGCTAAACAGGCGCTTGATCATTTAGTTGTAAATGGACCTGTTCAAGATCTGTTGCCAAATGGATTTAGGGCGGTATTGCCTGCTGATACAACTATGACCGTTAACATTAAAGAAGGGACAGCAATTGTTGACTTTTCTAATGAATTTGGCTCTTATAATGCGGAGGACGAATTAAGGATTCTTCAAGCTGTAACATGGACATTGACTCAATTTGAATCAATTGACCACGTGAAACTACAAATAAATGGGAAAGAGCTAGATAGCATGCCTGTTAATGGAACGCCAATACGGGAAGTGTTAAGCAGGGCAGATGGGATTAATGTAAACACAGAAGGAGTTGTCGATATGACTAATTCCAAAGCAATTACCGTCTATTATATCGGTGGTGAGCCAGAAAACTATTATTATGTACCGGTAACGAAGCGGGTTGAGAATAATCATCCGAATGATATCCAGTCAATCGTCAAGGAGTTAGCGGCAGGTCCTGGGTATGGTACAGGTTTACTTTCTGAATTTCAAACAGGGGTAAAGCTTATTGATGAACCTAAAATCGAAGATGGCATGGCGACTCTTGATTTTAATGAATCCATCTATGGGAGCTTTGAAGAAGAAAAAATTGTATCCGAGCATGTTTTAAATACATTGGTTCTTTCCATTACAGAACAACAAGGGGTTGATCGTGTTGCTGTTACTGTCAATGGGGAAGCAGATCTTGTAACAGATAATGGAAGAAAACTTGCTGAACCAGTTTCACGTCCTGAAAATGTAAACACAGGTAGTTTTTAAAAGGTGATTTTTTGTTATACTAATAAAGACAAAAAAAGAGGCAGACAAATGGGCTGCCTCTTATTTATCGTGTTTTTAGCATCACAAATTACGTGGGTTGGAATGAAAAGGAGGAATTTTGTCTATGCGTTTTGATGGGCGTGAACCGATGCAATTAAGGCCTGTACATATTGAAACAAATTATTTAAAGCATCCTGAAGGGTCCGTACTTATTACAGTAGGTGAAACGAAAGTGATTTGTGCTGCAAGCATTGAAGAAAAGGTCCCGCCTTTTATGAGGGGGCAAGGAAAAGGTTGGATCACTGCTGAATACTCAATGCTCCCAAGGGCGACGGATAAGCGAAACATTAGAGAATCGTCGAAAGGGAAAGTAACGGGTAGGACGATGGAGATTCAACGTTTAATTGGTCGTGTTTTACGATCAGTTGTGAACTTAGATGCAATTGGCGAACGAACCATTTGGATTGATTGTGATGTTATTCAAGCGGATGGCGGAACGAGGACAGCATCAATCACGGGGGCTTTTGTTGCTTTAACAATGGCATTGAATAAGCTTTATATAGATAAAAGACTGAAGGCTTGGCCAATTATTGATTATTTAGCTGCAACGAGTGTCGGAATCCTTAAAAGTGGAGAAGTAGTCGTCGACTTAAATTATATTGAAGATTCAACGGCGAATGTGGATATGAATGTCGTTATGACTGGAAATGGCGAGTTTGTTGAGCTACAAGGAACAGGGGAGGAAGCAACTTTTTCCTATGACCAACTTCATGAATTATTAAAAGGGGCACAAGGTGGTTTAATGGAGCTTTTTGAGTTTCAAAAACAAGCGCTCGGTGAAGAAGTACTTGCAAATATTGATAAGGTCAAAAAAGGGTAAGGAGATTGAATATGGAAGAAGTAATCATTGCTACGAAAAACAGGGGCAAAGCTAGAGAATTTGAACGGATTTTCAATGCGAAAGGTTTGAGTGTGAAAACATTGCTAGACTTCCCTGAAATCGAAGATGTTGAGGAAACTGGTACGACTTTTGAGGAAAATGCCATTATAAAAGCAGAAACAATTGCGAATATTGTAGGGAAAATGGTCATTGCTGATGACTCCGGTCTCGAAGTCGATGCTCTTGAAGGGCGGCCTGGTGTTTATTCGGCCCGCTATGCTGGAACAGAAAAAAATGATGAGGCGAATATTGATAAAGTGCTAACTGAATTGCAAGACATCCGAGAGAACGAACGAACGGCAAGATTTAGGTGTGTACTTGCCGTTGCTCGTCCTAATCGGGAAACGAAGACATTTGCTGGTACATGTGAAGGAAGAATTTTGCTGAAGCGGAAAGGAACGAATGGTTTCGGGTATGATCCAATCTTTTTTGTTGACGAGAAAGGATTGTCAATGGCAGAGCTAGCCCCTGAAGAAAAGAATAAAATTAGTCATCGAGCGAAAGCGATTCAAAAATTAGAGGCGAATCTTTCTTTAGTGGATGGACAATCATGAGCAAAATCTTAATCGTTAGTGATAGTCACGGTTCAACAGAAATGTTAGAAGAGCTCAAATTGAGACATCAGCAGGAAGTCAATCAAATGATTCACTGTGGGGATTCTGAACTTACAGATAATCATGAGTCGATTAATGGATACATAGCAGTAAAAGGAAATTGTGATTTTTATGGAGATTTTCCAGAAGAAGTGATTGTCGAGGTTGCTGAGTATAAAATTTTGGTCGTTCATGGTCATTTGTATTCGGTAAAATCTAGTTTGCTACGGCTTTCGTATCGAGCGGAAGAATTAGGAGCGAATATCGTTTGTTTTGGTCATTCTCATCTACTAGGTGCCGAGATGATTAAAGATGTTTTATTTATTAACCCTGGGAGCGTTAGGCTTCCTCGTGGACGGCGTGAGCGGACGTATGTCATTCTAGAACTAACCAATCAAAAAGCTCTTCTTCACGTATACGATATTGACCGAGGAAAGTTAGACTCGCTCACCGAAGAATTTTCGGTTTCAAAGTAAGGGGTACACGTATATAATGAATAGAGGAAGTGAAGTCTTCCTCTATTTTTTAAAAAATATATAAACCTGTTGACTTTCCGGTGTTCGTTTAATATAATAAATCTTGTCCTTAAGAAACAAATATTTTTAAAACATGTCCCAGTAGCTCAGCTGGATAGAGCAACGGCCTTCTAAGCCGTCGGTCGGGAGTTCGAATCTCTCCTGGGACGCTCTAAATGTCTTTTTATAAAAAAACGCCAATCCTTCACGGGTTGGCGTTTTTTTAAAATTTAGCACTGGTTATCTTTACTAATCTGCATTGGTTGTTAAATATTTCCACTGGCAATGTGAAGACTTTCTTACATGAAAATCCTGTAAGTGTAGTAAATTAATAAATAGAAAGAGGATGGAAGTAAGGTACTATTTTCCATCCGCCTTTCAAAATATTGCCGTTTTTTTATGTAGAATTTTTTTAGCCTCCTAACATCAATTTTTTAATGAAAAAAGACCGTTAATAAATAAACGCGTAAAAATCCGAAATGTAAGCGGATGCATAAGGAGGTATTAATCAAAATTATCGAAAATTTATAAAATGATATTGACGTAACCTCAAAATCAGCGTAAGATAGTCCTCAATTAAATGATTTTTCTAAAAAGAAAGTCTCACATCTCATAAGGGCTTAAATGAGCTATTTATAACTTTCGACATCTTCTGCACGATGAGATTTTAATCGTTTAAAGCGTTTAATGGAAAGAATAAGCATATTGAAAAAAGCAATAGATGTATTATAATGGCGATATCATGTGAATAAGAAAAAGCATTGACGAGGATAAGTAGTTTTGTGATGACCATCTACAGAGAGCCGGGTGTGGCTGTGAACCGGTGTTGGCTTATGAAATGAACTCCCCTCCGAGCATCGGTTTGAATGACAAACTAGTAAAGCCGATCGGGTGTAAGCCACCCGTTACCAAAGCGGACTTGAAACATAGTCCTTAAGTGCACGTAGAGCAAAACTGCTTACGTGAATAAGGGTGGTACCGTGGAACAGGTGATTATAGCCTTTTTCATCCCTTTGCCTACGTTAGGTAGGCATGTGGAGATGAGAAGGCTATTTTTATTGTAAAAAAATTCTATTAAGCAACTGCTAAAAAGTTGCAAATTATTCAAAAAAAACGTTAGGAGGCTGGGATGAATGTTGCAAGAAACTGCCTTTACTAAAGCAAAAGCTGATTCTGTATCTGTAACAGGTTCGGACCTTTTACTTGATGCTCTTAAGAAGGAAAAGGTAGAAGTGATTTTTGGATACCCAGGAGGAGCAGTGCTCCCAATCTATGATAAAATTTACGACTGTGACATCATGCATGTTTTGCCACGTCACGAGCAAGGTGGAATCCATGCTGCGGAGGGGTATGCAAGAGTCAGCGGCAAAGCTGGGGTTGTTATTGCCACTTCAGGTCCAGGTGCTACAAATATTGTTACAGGGCTTGCGGATGCGATGATGGATTCATTGCCACTAGTCGTTTTTACGGGGCAAGTTGCTACAGGAGTAATTGGAACAGATGCATTCCAAGAGGCAGATATTCTTGGGATTACTACACCAATCACAAAGTACAATTGCCAAGTAAGAAACATTGAAGATATTCCGAGAATTGTTAAAGAGGCGTTTCACATCGCAACGACTGGTCGTCCTGGGCCGGTGTTAATTGATATTCCAAAAGATGTGGCATCAGGAACAATTGAGCGGCCGGAAGAACCGGAAATTTTCCTTCCAGGTTACCAACCAACAATTGAACCAAATTATTTACAAATTCGTAAGTTAACGGAAGCTGTCAGTTCAGCTAAAAAACCAGTCATTTTAGCAGGTGCGGGTGTCTTATTTGCAAAAGCTTCGGACTTGCTTCGCGAGTATGCTGAACAACAACAATTGCCGGTTGTAAACACCCTTTTAGGGCTTGGCAGTTTTCCAGCAGACCATTCATTGTCACTAGGGATGGCCGGGATGCACGGATGCTACGCCGCGAATATGGCCTTGCACGAATCAGACCTATTAATCAATATCGGTGCTCGGTTCGATGACCGATTAACAGGGAAATTAAGTGATTTTGCTCCAAATGCAACAGTGGCTCACATTGATATTGACCCTGCTGAAATTGGTAAAAATATACCGACTGCCATCCCGGTTGTTGGTGATGCAAAAGAAGCGCTGAGCATGCTTATTAAGCAAAAAGGGAAGGTGTCTGAAAGTGGTGAATGGTTAGAAAAAGTTCAAGGATGGAAAAAGGAATATCCGTTCTGGTATGATAATCAAGAATCACCACTTAAACCACAGAAGGTAATGGAATTGCTATATGAAAAATCAAACGGAGAGGCAATCGTTGTAACAGATGTTGGGCAACATCAAATGTGGGCGGCTCAATATTATCCGTTGAAAAAGCCAAACACTTTAGTTACCTCGGGTGGTCTTGGCACGATGGGCTTCGGGCTTCCAGCTGCAATCGGTGCTCAGTTCGCACAACCTTCTGCTCGTGTAGTAGCTGTGATTGGGGATGCAGGGTTTCAAATGTCGTCACAAGAACTAGCTGTGATTAAAGAATTTAATCTACCGGTAACAATCTGTATTTTTAACAACCATTCACTTGGAATGGTAAGGCAGTGGCAAGAGTTATTTCATCAGGAACGATACTCACATAGCAAGATTTCTGTTCAGCCTTCCTTCGTAAAATTAGCGGAAGCATATGGAATCAAAGGATATGAAGTCACTTCAGAAACGGAAGCAGAAAGCATTTTAACAAAAGTGATGAACGACCGAGAACCTGTTCTTCTTGATTTCCGAATTGATAGCAAGGAGAATGTGTATCCAATGATTGCACCTGGAAAAGGGCATCAAGAAATGGTGGGGGTGAAAAAATGAAACGAATCATTACGCTAACTGTTTTAAACCGGCCTGGGGTGTTAAACAGGATTACCAACTTGTTTTCTAAACGGAACTATAATATTGAAAGCATATCCGTTGGACACACAGAACAGGAAGGAATCTCAAGAATCACTTGTGTTGTTCATGTAGACAATGATCGAATCATCGAACAGATTACAAAACAACTCAATAAGCAAATAGATGTATTAAAAGTAGCTGATATTAGTGAACAGGCGGTCGTAGCTCGTGAGTTAGCACTAATTAAAGTTCAAGCTCCACCCCAAACACGAAATGAAATATACTCTTTAATCGAGCCATTTCGTGCATCTGTTATCGATGTCGGGAAGGATAGTCTGATTATTCAAATTACAGGTGAATCAGACAAAATCGAGGCCTTTGTTGCACTTGTCAAACCATATGGGATTAAAGAAATGGCTCGTACAGGAGCAACAGCTTTCCCACGAAGCAGCCAACGAACAAATCAAAATAAAAATTTTTCAATAGTTTAAAATCATTCCAAACTATTGTAAAATAATAAAAGCACTAAATGCTGAAAAACAACTAAAGGGAGAGATAAATAATGGCAAAAATGTATTATAACGGAGATGCTAATCCACAGTATTTACAAGGAAAGAAAGTTGCAGTAATTGGATACGGTTCACAAGGTCATGCTCATTCACAAAACCTACGCGATAGCGGAGTAGAAGTAATCATTGGTCTTCGCCAAGGAGGCTCTTGGGATAAAGCAGTAGAAGATGGCTTTCAAGTATATTCAGTAGGAGAAGCAACAGCTCAAGCAGACGTGGTCATGATTCTTCTACCAGACGAATTACAACCGACTGTTTACAATAACGAAATTGCACCAAACCTAACAAACCAAGCATTAATGTTCGCTCACGGTTTCAATATCCACTTCAACCAAATCAAAGCACCTAAAGAGTCTGATGTCCTGTTGGTTGCTCCTAAAGGTCCTGGTCACCTTGTAAGACGTGTATATACAGAAGGCGCTGGAGTACCTGCTCTATTCGCTATTCATCAAGACGTTACAGGTAATGCACGTGAACTTGCTTTATCTTATGCATACGGAATCGGATCTCTTCGTGCCGGAGCATTAGAAACAACTTTCAAAGAGGAAACAGAAACGGATCTTTTCGGTGAGCAAGCAGTTCTTTGCGGTGGAGTTTCTGCTCTAGTAAAGGCAGGCTTCGAAACATTAACAGAAGCTGGTTATCAACCAGAACTTGCTTACTTTGAATGTTTACACGAATTGAAATTAATCGTTGATTTAATGTACGAAGGTGGTCTTGAAGGAATGCGTTATTCCATCTCTGACACAGCTCAATGGGGAGATTTTGTCACTGGACCACGTATTGTCACACCAGCTGTTAAGGCTGAAATGCAAGCAGTATTAAAAGATATCCAAGAAGGTCGTTTTGCAAAAGGTTGGATCTTAGAAAACCAAGCTAACCGTCCTGAATTTACTGCTATCAATGAAAATGAGAAGCAACATCCAATCGAAGTAGTTGGACGTGAGTTAAGAGCTATGATGCCATTCGTAAACCAAGGGAAAAAGAAAGAAGTGACAACTGCTGCAAAAGGTTAAGATTTTCGGAATGCTTTAAAGCTAAGAAGAGTGATAAGAAATCAACCTTTACAATTTAAAAAGTAAAAAACTGCTAAGCAGCTGGAAAAGGTAAATGTGGATATTATTGAAGCAGGATTTCCAGCTGCTTCTACTTATAATTCATGAACGAAGAGATTCAGGTAGCAACATTTTCAGGGCCGGAGTATTTAAGCCCTTTATAATACAAATATGTGTGAACATATCTTTTAAACTATTATATTTTGAATGCAACCGGGCTACGCGCTACTCCGCCTATGTCTTCGCCCTTAAGGGACTCGCCAATTTAGCGACTATTCTTAAAGGCCTCTGCCAAAAAGCGTATATAAGTGCATAAATCCGTGTGATATAGATGAATGACAGTCCTGAATTAGCTCTTAATAAATATTTTATTTGATCATAATGGAGGGAAACTCATGAAAAAGACGATTGCAGTCTTGCCGGGAGATGGCATCGGGAAGGAGGTAACCCGAGGTGCCGTAAGCGTACTAAATGCGGTTGGAGAACGGTTTGGCCATCAATTTACTTTTAATTATGCAAGCATTGGGGGAGGAGCAATTGATGAATTTGAAACCCCGCTCCCAGATGAGACAATTGAAGTTTGTAAGAACAGTGACGCTGTTCTTCTAGGAGCAGTTGGTGGTCCGAAATGGGAAAATCTTCCGGGTGATCTTCGTCCAGAAAAAGGACTTCTTCGCATCAGGAAAGAGTTGAACCTTTATGCTAATTTAAGACCTGTCAGTTATTATGCTGCAACAGCAGAAAACTCCCCGCTTCGTCCGGAAATCATTGAAGGTGCTGATATGCTAGTTGTCAGAGAACTTACTGGCGGCCTATACTTCGGAAAACCTAGTGAAAGAAGACAAGTTGATGGGGAAGATGGTGTTGTTGATACTCTTTCCTATAAGAAGTCGGAGATTGAACGAATTATCCGACTTGCCTTTGAACTTGCTGAAAAGCGGGGAAAAAAAGTAACCTCTGTTGATAAAGCAAATGTATTAGAATCAAGCAGAGTATGGCGGGAAACAGCTGAGGAAGTGGCAAAGGACTTTCCTGAAGTAAAGGTAGAGCATATGCTTGTTGATAACGCTGCTATGCAGTTAATTAAAAATCCGAAGCAATTTGATGTGCTCGTAACCGAAAATATGTTTGGTGACATTTTAAGTGATGAGGCATCTGTCTTAACAGGCTCATTAGGGATGCTACCTTCAGCAAGCATTTCCGTAGAGGGTCCAAATCTTTATGAACCGATCCACGGTTCGGCTCCTGATATTGAAGGGAAGAATATTGCGAATCCTGTTGCGATGATATTATCTGCTGCGATGATGTTAAAAACATCCTTTGGTCTAGATAAAGAAGCTGAAGCAATCGAATCTGCGGTAAGACAAGTTTTGGAGTCTGGTAGTAGAACAAGTGATATTGCCAATGGGAAGAAAGCAATTGGTACAAATGAAATGATTGAGGAAATCAAGGCAACGATTCTTGAAAATCAAGCAACTTTAAATAAAATGAACAATAATTCTTAAAAAGAGGAGGGGGAAAAATGGTGAAAACGATTATTGATAAGCTTTGGGAAAATCATATTGTTCATCAAGAAGAAGGGAAACCAGACCTTCTCTATATTGATCTTCATTTAGTTCATGAAGTTACGTCTCCACAAGCTTTCTCTGGATTAAGAATGAAAAATCGGAAAGTGAGAAGGCCAGATTTGACGTTCGCAACAGTGGATCATAATGTACCGACGATTAATCGGATGAACATAACAGACCCAGTTGCTAAAAAACAAATGGACACATTAAGAACGAATTGTGAAGATTACGGCATCGAGTTAGCGGATTTAAATAGTCCAAATCAAGGAATCGTCCATGTTATCGGTCCAGAACTGGGCTTAACACAGCCAGGGAAAACGATTGTTTGCGGAGATAGCCATACATCCACGCATGGTGCATTCGGAGCGTTGGCGTTTGGAATCGGAACAAGTGAAGTAGAGCATGTATTAGCGACACAAACGATCTGGCAATCAAAGCCGAAAACACTAAAAGTACAAATTGATGGAGAGCTAGGACAAGGAGTACTTTCTAAAGATGTAATCCTCTATGTGCTTGCAAAACACGGTGTGAATTTTGGAACTGGACATATTATCGAATATTGTGGGGAAGTCATTCGAAATATGACGATGGAAGAACGCATGACCGTATGTAATATGTCAATTGAAGGTGGAGCAAGAGCGGGCCTTGTAGCACCTGATGATACAACCGTTGAATATTTGCGTGGCCGACAATATGTTCCAGACGGTCCAGAATTTGAAGCATTGGCTGAAAAATGGAAGGCCCTTGCATCAGATGAAGGTGCTGTTTACGATCAAGAAATTTATATTGATGGTAGCGAAATTACACCGATGGTGAGTTGGGGTACAAACCCAGGACAAACTGCTCCTGTTACCGGGAGAGTCCCGTACTTAAGCGAGAGTAAAAATGAAAATGATAGAAGAGCAGTCGAGAGCGCGCTAACTTATATGGACTTTACCGAAGGCCAAAAAATAAGTGATATTAACATTCAAAAAGTTTTCATCGGTTCTTGTACAAACTCACGTTTAGAAGATTTACGAAAAGCTGCAGCTGTGGCAAAAGGTAGAAAGGTACAACAAGGTGTACAAGCAATTGTTGTTCCAGGTTCACAAACAGTTAAAATGGAGGCCGAAGCAGAAGGGCTTGATAAAATCTTCTTAGAAGCAGGTTTTGAATGGAGAGAGTCTGGCTGTAGCATGTGTTTAAGCATGAACGCGGATGTCGTCCCTGCAGGAGAGCATTGTGCATCGACGTCAAACAGAAACTTTGAAGGGCGCCAAGGAGCTGGAGCGAGAACACATCTTGTTAGTCCGGCGATGGCAGCGGCTGCTGCCGTTCACGGTCATTTCGTGGACGTACGCAACATAGAAACTGCTGAATTGGTTTAGTAAATGTAAGCAAGGAAGAACATGAAAGGAGAGGTGACAATGGCAGGGCTAACTACATTTCGCGGAAAAGCGGCTGGTATGGACAGGGTCAACGTCGACACAGATCAAATTATTCCGAAGCAGTTTTTGAAACGCACTGAAAAAACAGGTTTTGGGCAATTCCTTTTTTACGATTGGCGTTTCCTTTCAGATGGAACACCGAACCCTGAGTTTGAATTGAACCGTCCAGAAAACGAAGGAGCAACACTCCTCGTTGCTAATGAAAACTTTGGCTGTGGTTCGTCGAGGGAACATGCTCCATGGGCGCTACAAGATTATGGCTTCCAAGTAATTATCGCTCCCTCATTTGCAGATATCTTTAAGCAAAATTGTTTGAAAAATGGGATGCTTCCAGTTGCATTAACAGATGAAGAAATCCAATATTTACTTAAAAAGACACAAAATCAACCGTATGAGCTGACTGTTTCAGTGGAAGATAAAACTGTAACAGATTCAGATGGGTTCAAAGCAGAATTTGATATCACCCCATATTGGCAAAAGATGCTTATAAATGGATGGGATGAAATTGAATTAACTTTGCAGCTAGACGAACAAATAACAAAATATGAACAATCACGTTAAAAAGATTTACGGCCATTTGGCTGTGAATCTTTTTGTTTTTTTGAGATTTCATGCTAAACTAACGAAAAAAAGCTAATTGAAAGCAAATGCAAACTCTAGCTTGATGAAAAGGATGAAGGCGGGATCGTACATGACAAAACAGAAAACAAATAAAGATAATATCATTCTGTTTCCAGATCTTGAAAAGCGCCTACTTGAAAGGGGAATGGAAAGGCTCAAGGAAAAAAACTTCCGGGAGGCCATCGAATTATTGGAACAAATTCGCTCATTCGACTCAGAGAACAGTGAGGCTTATATCGGTCTTGTTCTCGCTTATTTCGAGTCTGGTCAATCAACCGAAGCAAAAACTTTAGTAGAAGAAATGTTAAAAAAAGGAATCGGAGATTATATTCAAGTTGTCGATCTATATATCATGGTTCTCATTCAATTGAGTGAATATGATGTGGTCGTGACAACGTTAGAAGCCTTGCTCGAGGAGAAAGAAATCCCTAAGGAAAAATACGAGCATTTTTCTAAGCTCTTGCATTTTAGCAGGAATATGGTCGAGGAACATAGCAATATGGAAGCGAATGAAGCATTCATAAAAGAGGCGGAAGGGGAAAGACTTAGCTTATTTACATATAAGGACCCTAAGGATCAAATGCTGATAGCAGCTAGATTAGCAAAGGAGAATATTCGTCCATACATTCAAGAAGTTAAGAAGTATCTTCAGTCGGAAGAAGGTCATCCGTTCCAAAAATCGTTGCTATTGAATATTTTGCGAGAGCAGGATTATAACCAACAGCTTGAAGTGAAAAAATTTGAGTTGCAGCAATCTTTTACCCCTTCAGAATTACCCGAAATTCATGAACTGGATAAAATAAAAGATGTATCGGCAGCTCTTGCTAAAATGCTTGAAAATGAAGATCCAGTTTTATGCGAAAATATTAAAAGTATGGTCGAAAGGCATTTTTTTCTTATTTATCCATTTAATCCATACCCGGAAGATGCAAGCGCTTGGGCGGCCGCATATCATTTTATAGCGAACAGCTACTATGGTCATGAGGATTCACTAGCAATGTATGCGGATAAATATGGGAGTATAGAAAGAGAGACAGAAGAAGCTCTTTATTTTATTAAGAAATTAGAAGAAATTTCTTACCCAATCAATTAGGAGCTGTTGAAACGAAGAAATCCTGTGTTATAATGTAGTGGTTGTATTATGTAAAAATCAATCTATTTTACATTTAATCTGGAATATTGCTTGCACGTTCAAGAGATATTCATTGCCGTAAAGGACATGATAATAGATTTGTTGGAGGGAAACATATGTCTGCAAAATGGGAAAAACAAGAAGGGAACCAAGGAGTTCTTACATTTGAAGTGAATGCAGAAAAGTTTAATGAAGGCTTAGATGTTGCATTCAAAAAAGTAGTGAAAACAATTAACGTACCTGGTTTCCGTAAAGGAAAAATGCCACGCCAAATGTTTGAAAAGCGTTTTGGTGTAGAGGCTTTGTATCAAGATGCAATTGATCATTTACTTCCAGAAGCTTATTCAAATGCGATTGACGAAACTGGGATTGAGCCAGTTGATCGTCCCGAAATCGATGTCGAACAAGTGGAAAAAGGTAAAAGCCTAATCTTCAAAGCAAATGTTACTGTCAAGCCTGAAGTAAAGCTTGGTGACTACAAAGGTTTAGAAGTTGAAGCATTTGATACAGAAGTAACAGATGAAGAAGTTGAAGCTGAGTTGAAGTCACTTCAAGAACGTCATGCTGAGCTTGTTGTTAAAGAAGAGGGCAAAGCAGAAAATGGTGACACAGTAGTGATGGACTTTGAAGGCTTTGTTGATGGCGAAGCATTTGAAGGTGGACAAGCTGAAAACTATACGCTTGAACTTGGATCTGGAAGCTTTATCCCTGGGTTTGAAGAGCAACTTGTCGGTTTAACAGCTGGAGAAGAAAAAGAAGTTGAAGTGAATTTCCCAGAAGAATATCATGCAACTGAACTTGCAGGAAAGCCTGCTGTGTTCAAAGTCAAAGTTCATGAAATTAAAGGAAAAGAATTACCAGCATTAGATGACGATTTTGCAAAAGATGTTGATGAAGAAGTTGAAACAATTGAGGCGTTGAAAGAAAAAACAAAAGATCGCTTAAAGCATGATAAAGAACATAAGAAAGAACATCACATCCAAGACACAATTGTTGAAAAAGCAGCTGAAAATGCAGAAATTGATATTCCTGAAGTAATGATCAATAACGAAGTTGATCGTATGCTACAAGAATTTGAGCAACGTCTGCAAATGCAAGGAATGAATCTTGAACTTTACTTCCAGTTCTCTGGACAAGATGAAGCAGCACTACGTGAACAAATGCAAGAAGATGCAGGGAAACGCGTTCGTGTAAACTTAACGCTCGAAGCAATTGCGAAAGCTGAAAACATCGAAGTTACCGAAGAGGATGTAAATAAAGAGCTAGAAACGATGTCTGGAGCTTATAATATGGACGTTGAGCAAATTAAGATGGCGCTTGGCGGCAATGTTGACGCAATAAAAAGTGATCTTCAACTAAAAAAAGCAGTCGAATTCCTTGTAGAAAACAGTAAAACTGTTGCATAATAGAATTAACTAGATAGAAACAAGGCGCGATTAAATCGTGCCTTGTTTTGTACCATCATTCGATACATACAAAAAACAATGGCTAGCGGAGGCCTAAGTTTTGAAAGTCAATTTGTCATATCAGCGATTGAAGGAACATATTTTTGGATAAGCTTAGTTAAAGTACATAATTTTTTTAGCAAATAGACACTGTTGCATTTCTACGACCATTATTATTTCCTGTACATTGGAAATTGTGTTACAATGCAGTACATACCTGTATCTATCGTTAACAATTAATTGAATGATGGTTGCTTTACATCCGCAGCTTTATCATATTGCGAATAAGTTTTCACAGAGGGGTGAAGAAAATGTTTAAATTTAATGATGAAAAAGGACAGCTTAAATGTTCTTTTTGTGGAAAAACCCAAGATCAAGTGCGCAAGCTTGTTGCAGGACCAGGAGTATATATATGTGATGAGTGTATTGAATTATGCACGGAAATCGTTGAGGAAGAGCTTGGAACTGAAGAAGAAGTGGAATTTAAAGATGTTCCAAAGCCACGAGAAATTCGTGAAATTCTCGATGAATATGTAATCGGCCAAGATCAAGCAAAGAAAAATCTTTCTGTGGCAGTTTACAATCACTATAAGCGAATTAATTCAAACAGCAAGATTGATGATGTAGAACTTGCGAAAAGTAATATTGTAATGATAGGACCTACTGGTAGCGGGAAGACGCTTTTAGCACAAACGCTAGCGCGAATACTAAATGTACCGTTTGCGATTGCTGATGCCACTTCATTGACGGAGGCTGGATATGTCGGTGAAGATGTAGAAAATATTTTGCTGAAACTAATTCAGTCGGCTGACTATGACGTCGAAAAAGCAGAAAAAGGAATCATCTATATTGATGAAATCGACAAGATTGCCCGTAAATCAGAAAACCCATCGATTACTCGCGATGTATCTGGAGAAGGTGTTCAGCAAGCATTGCTGAAAATCTTAGAAGGAACTGTAGCTAGTGTTCCGCCACAAGGAGGGAGAAAGCATCCGCATCAAGAGTTTATACAAATTGACACCGGTAACATTCTATTTATTTGTGGCGGTGCGTTTGATGGAATTGAGCAAATCATTAAGAGAAGATTAGGACAAAAAGTCATTGGCTTTGGTTCTGATACTAAGAAAGAAGATGTAGCTCAGCATGAATTGCTTTCTCGAGTTCTTCCGGAAGATTTATTAAAATTTGGACTTATTCCTGAATTTATTGGACGTCTCCCAGTTACAGCTAGTCTTGAGCAATTAGATGAAGATGCATTGGTTGAAATCTTAACAAAGCCGAAAAATGCGTTGGTAAAACAATATCAAAAAATGCTTGAACTAGACAATGTGGAATTGGAATTCGAAGAAGATGCACTTAGGGAGATTGCAAAAAATGCAATTGAGCGAAAAACAGGTGCTCGTGGATTAAGATCCATTATTGAAGCTATTATGCTTGATGTAATGTTTGATCTTCCATCCCGTGATGATATCGTTAAATGCATTATTACAAAAGAAACGGTCGACCAATCAAGTCCACCACAACTTGTGCTTGAAGATGGTTCCGTTGACAAAGGTGAACGAAATTCTGCATAGTGAAAGAAACCTGGTATAATGCCAGGTTTTTTCTTTTGCTTAAATATAAAAAGCTCCTCGATATTTGACTGAAATTCTTGTTTATTCCACCCCCATGAGGGAGATACTAAAGGAAAGTCAACATGAACTAGTCAGGAGGAATCTACTTTGAGTTGGACGGGGATTGCCTTATTTGTACAGCTTTTCTTTGGGATTGTTATTGGGCTATATTTTTGGAACTTATTAAAAAATCAGCGTACCCAAAAAGTTTCAATAGACAGAGAGTCCAAAAAGGAGATGGATCAACTAAAAAAAATGCGCTCAATCTCGCTCAGTGAACCTTTAGCAGAAAAGGTTCGGCCATCTAATTTTAAGGATATCGTAGGGCAACAAGATGGAATTAAAGCATTAAAAGCCGCTTTATGTGGGCCAAATCCACAACATGTAATCATTTATGGACCACCAGGAGTGGGAAAAACAGCTGCAGCGAGATTAGTGTTAGAAGAGGCGAAAAAAAATGAAAAATCCCCTTTTAAAAACGAATCCGTATTTGTTGAACTCGATGCAACAACGGCAAGGTTCGATGAACGAGGGATTGCTGATCCATTGATCGGCTCCGTTCACGACCCTATCTATCAAGGGGCAGGAGCAATGGGACAAGCAGGAATTCCGCAACCGAAGCAAGGTGCTGTGACAAATGCTCATGGTGGTGTCCTGTTTATTGATGAAATTGGTGAACTCCACCCCATTCAAATGAATAAACTACTAAAGGTATTAGAAGATCGAAAAGTATTTCTCGAAAGCGCTTATTATAATGAAGAAAATACGCAAATTCCTACACATATCCATGATATTTTTAAAAATGGTCTTCCAGCTGATTTTCGTCTTGTGGGTGCTACAACGAGAACGCCGAATGAAATTCCACCAGCGATTCGGTCACGTTGTATGGAAGTGTTTTTTCGCGAGCTGACGCAAGAGGAAATTTCAGCGGTGGCGAAAAATGCAGCTGAAAAAGTGAATCTTTCTATTAGTGATGAAGCGATTTTGATTTTATCTTCATATTGTAGGAATGGCCGAGAAGCCGTAAACATGGTGCAAATTGCCGCAGGCTTAGCAATTACGGAAGAACGAAATTATATAAAAGAAGAAGAAGTCGAATGGGTCGTTCATGCAAGTCAGTTAACACCAAGAATGGAACGAAAAATTCATGAAAAATCTGCGATTGGGCTCGTAAATGGACTAGCCGTATACGGACCAAATACAGGAGCTTTACTCGAAATTGAGGTAACGGTTATTAAGGCAAAAGAGAAGGGCAGTATAAATATTACCGGAATTGTCGAAGAAGAGAGCATTGGCGGTCAAGGAAAATCGATTCGCCGCAAAAGTATGGCAAGGGGATCTATTGAAAATGTAATAACCGTATTACGATCAATGGGTGTACCAGCCGATGAATATGATATACATGTAAACTTTCCAGGTGGCATCCCAATTGATGGTCCCTCGGCAGGAATTGCGATGGCGACAGGGATTTATTCAGCCATTTATAAACTCCCGGCTGACCATACGGTTGCAATGACTGGGGAAATTAGCATTCATGGCCATGTGAAGCCAGTTGGTGGTGTATATGCTAAGATAAAGGCAGCGAAATTAGCCGGTGCGAAGCGAGTAATTATCCCGCAAGAAAATGTTCAATCGATTTTAAAAGAAATAACAGGAATTGAAATCATCCCTGTTAGTGACCTAAGTGAAGTATTTGAACTCGCGGTCGTGAAAGAACAGACAACAACCGAGAAGATAATCGCTTCATCCCATCGCCAACAAATGCTATCAGCTTCATCAGACTTTAGTGAGAAGGAAAGTGTTTAATCCGATAGTTCCGATCTTATAGGCGGTCGGAACTTTTTCATTCTATAGGAAAGATTGTTATCGACCGCTGGGTAATAATAAAACAATCCGAGCTCCCACGCTTCAAACTCGTGGAATTAGACACTCGAAGGTAAATAAGATAAAATTGAAAAAAGAATCCATGTACAACTTAAGATACATATGTGGAGGTGTAAAGCACATGGGGGAAAAGAAAACCGTACCATTATTACCACTGCGCGGCTTATTGGTTTATCCGACAATGGTTTTGCATCTGGATGTGGGCCGTGACAAATCAGTACAGGCGCTTGAAAAAGCAATGGTTGATGATCATTTAATTTTTCTTACGACACAAAAAGATGTTGCGATTGATGAACCATCAGAAGAAGATCTTTACCGAATGGGTACATTAACAAAGGTTAAACAAATGTTAAAACTACCGAATGGAACGATTCGGGTGCTTGTTGAAGGATTAAAACGCGCTGAGATTGTTGAATTATTTGATGAAGAGGACTTCTATTCTGTAGAACTGAAAACATACGAGGATCGAGATTCGAAGGATGTTGAAGATGAGGCATTAATGAGAACGATGCTCGAATATTTTTCACAATACATAAAATTATCTAAGAAGATTTCAGCTGAAACGCACTCATCCGTTTCAGATATTGAAGAGCCAGGGAGAATGGCCGATATTATTTCCTCTCATTTACCGTTAAAGCTGAAGGAGAAACAAGAAATACTTGAAACCATTGATGAGAAGGAACGGATGAATCGCGTCATTGAAATCATCCATAATGAAAAGGAAGTACTTAATCTCGAAAAGAAAATAGGCCAGCGTGTTAAGCGCTCGATGGAAAGAACTCAAAAAGAATACTATCTTCGTGAGCAAATGAAGGCGATTCAAAAAGAGCTCGGTGACAAAGAAGGAAAAACAGGCGAAGTTCAAGACCTTACTGAAAAAATCGAGCAAGCTGGTATGCCTGACCATGTAAAAGAAACAGCACTGAAGGAGTTGGGTCGTTATGAAAAGGTTCCATCTTCTTCCGCAGAAAGTGCAGTTATTCGCAATTATATTGATTGGCTCATTTCTCTGCCATGGACAAAGGCAACCGAAGATGATTTAAATATTAAAAAGGCTGAAGCGATTCTAAACGAAGACCATTATGGACTTGAAAAAGTGAAAGAGCGAGTATTGGAATATCTCGCAGTTCAAAAACTCACAAATTCGTTAAAGGGCCCGATTCTTTGTCTTGCCGGACCTCCGGGAGTGGGGAAAACGAGCTTAGCACGCTCGATTGCAAAGTCATTAAACAGGAATTTTGTGCGGGTTTCCCTTGGTGGAGTTCGAGATGAATCTGAGATTCGTGGTCATCGTCGTACATATGTTGGAGCGATGCCAGGCCGAATCATACAAGGAATGAAAAAAGCGGGAACGATTAATCCTGTCTTTCTTTTAGATGAAATTGATAAAATGTCAAGTGATTTCCGAGGAGACCCATCTGCGGCTATGCTTGAAGTGTTAGATCCAGAACAAAACCATAGCTTTAGTGATCATTATATTGAAGAGACGTATGATCTATCGAAAGTGATGTTTATTGCAACTGCAAATAATTTAGGAACAGTTCCAGGTCCACTTCTCGATCGAATGGAAGTCATTACAATTGCTGGATATACTGAAATCGAAAAAGTGCATATTGCAAAAGATCATTTACTTGCACGGCAAATAAAAGATCATGGCCTGTCAAAATCACAGCTGCAAATTCGAGATGAAGCAATGCTTGATATCATCCGTTATTACACGCGGGAAGCAGGGGTTCGCTCACTTGAACGGCAATTAGCGACCATTTGCCGAAAGACGGCACGAATTATTGTTTCTGAGTCGAAAAAGCGCGTCGTTGTCAATGAAAAAAATCTAGGTGACTTTTTAGGGAAAAAGAAATTCCGCTATGGAGAAGCAGAAATGGAAGACCAAATAGGGGTAGCAACTGGATTGGCGTACACATCTGTTGGCGGAGATACGTTACAAATTGAAGTTTCGCTTTCTCCAGGGAAAGGCAAGCTCGTTCTAACTGGAAAACTAGGAGATGTCATGAAAGAATCTGCACAAGCTGCCTTCAGCTATGTTCGTTCAAAAACGAAGGAGCTTGGCATCGATGAAGATTTCCATGAGAAGCTAGATATCCACATCCATGTTCCTGAAGGAGCGACACCAAAGGATGGGCCATCGGCAGGAATCACAATTGCTACTGCGCTTGTATCAGCACTTTCTGGGAAACCAATTCGTCGTGAAGTCGGCATGACAGGAGAAATTACGCTTCGTGGCCGTGTGTTGCCGATTGGTGGATTAAAGGAAAAAACGTTAAGTGCCCATCGTGCAGGATTAACGAAAATTATTTTACCAAAAGATAACGAAAAAGATATTGATGATATTCCAGAAAGTGTCCGTGAGCAGTTACAATTTGTTCTTGTTTCTCATGTTGATGAAGTTCTCGATCATGCGCTTGCTGAGGAAGTACGTCAATGAAAATTACGTCAGCTGAAATTATTATTAGTGCGGTAAGACCTAATCAGTACCCAGAAGGGAACTTGCCCGAATTTGCGCTTGCCGGCCGATCGAATGTCGGCAAGTCTTCTTTCATTAATAAGTTGTTGAATCGCAAAGCATTAGCAAGAACTTCTTCAAAACCAGGAAAAACACAAACATTAAACTTTTTTTTAATCAATGAAATGTTTTATTTTGTCGATGTCCCCGGCTATGGATATGCAAAAGTTTCGAAAACGGAACGCGAAGCTTGGGGAAAAATGATTGAAACCTATATCACCTCAAGAGAACAATTAAAAGCAGTCGTATTAATTGTCGATCTGCGGCACCCGCCATCTGCTGATGATAAAATGATGTATGACTTCCTGAAATATTATGATATTCCTGTCATTGTCATAGCAACAAAGGCGGATAAAATTCCGAAGTCAAAATGGCAAAAGCATTTGAAAATCACGAAAGAAACATTAGAATTTGATGAAAAAGACGCGATGATTTTATTCTCTTCTGAAACCGGAGAAGGGAAGGATAAAGCTTGGAGTATTCTTAAAGATTATATGAATAAATAAAAAGGAAGGACCTGATGCGCTACAATCGTGTTGCATCAGGTCCTTCCTTTTACGAGTTAGTGTCTATTTTTGTTTTTTACTAATAAGTAAAGTCCCAATAAGATAAGCAGGATTGGCCAGTGATTTAATATAGGGTTGGTAGCATTGTTTACACCAATGAATTGTGCCGTTAATTCATCATAAAATAACAGAATAGCGGCAAGAATAAGGAAAAGTATACCATGGACTAATCCGACGCCAAGCTTTTGATAGCGTAGCATAAATGCTAAAGAAATGATTAATAAAAATGCACCTAAATGGTCCGGCCAAATTTGAAGTCGACCAACAACAAGAAGATGAATGCTAAAACCCAAAAAAATGACACCAGGTAAAATGGACTCATAATTCTTTCCCCAATATCCATGCACTAAAAACGCTAATCCGACAATTCCAAGCAAAGTGGGCCACGTATGGAATTGTTCAAATAAAATGAAACCTACTTGCTGGGAGTAATAATAGAAACCAAACCCGATTAAGAGGATTCCAGGGATGATGTTGATGTTTTTCATAGATTACCCACTTCCAGTTTAGCTTACTTGAATTCTTGCCGAAATTTTGGTACGTTACATAAGAAGAATGTCGATTTTTATACACTTATTTATCATTAAACCAGAATAAACCCTTTCCTGGCAATTGTAATCATTTATTGTAAGGAATAAAGTGTGTGATGACCTTCGACAGATGTTCACAATTTTGTGAAGTTTATTACGTTTTTTAATGTTATTATAGTGCTAGTGTGAAGACAAATAGAGGGGGATTTTACAAAAATGCATATAATCGTAGTTGGCCTTAACTATCGAACAGCCCCTGTTGAAATTCGGGAAAGGTTAACATTTGATGAATCAAATTTAAAGCAAGCAATGGAGACACTTCAAACGAAGAAAAGTATACTTGAAAATGTCATCATTTCTACCTGTAACCGAACGGAAATTTATGCTGTCGTAGATCAGTTACACACGGGCAGATATTATATAAAAGAGTTTTTAGCTGAATGGTTCGGATTAGTAGCAAACGAGTTTACACCATTTTTATTTGTTTATGAACAAGATGGAGCGGTTGAACATTTGTATAAAGTGGCCTGCGGGTTGGATTCAATGGTGCTTGGAGAAACACAAATTCTTGGACAAGTTCGTTCGAGCTTTTTTATTGGACAAGAAGAAAAGACGACAGGAACGGTGTTCAATCATCTTTTCAAACAAGCAGTAACAGTAGCGAAGCGTGCTCATTCTGAAACCGAGATTGGTGCAAATGCTGTTTCGGTTAGCTATGCGGCGGTTGAATTGGCTAAAAAGATTTTTGGCTCGCTGCAAAATAAGCATGTGCTCATTCTTGGAGCAGGAAAAATGGGAGAACTTGCAATTCAAAATTTACACTCAAATGGTGCGAAAAAAGTAACGGTCATTAATCGCACCTATCAAAAAGCTGCGGATTTGGCGACTCGTTTTTCGGGTGAAGCGAAGACGTTAAAGGAGCTGCAATGCGCACTTACTGAAGCAGATATCCTCATTAGTTCAACTGGTGCAAAAGACTATGTAATTACAAAAGAAATGATGGATGCGGTTAATAAGGTCCGTAAAGGCAAACCGTTATTTATGGTTGATATTGCGGTACCGCGAGACCTTGATCCACAGATTGCAAATTTGGAAAATACGTTTTTGTATGATATTGACGATCTTGAAGGAATTGTAGAGGCAAATCTTCAAGAACGAAAAAAAGCGGCAGACAAAATTATGTTATTAATTGAAGAGGAAATAGTCCTTTTTAAGCAGTGGTTAAACACTTTAGGAGTTGTCCCGGTTATTTCTGCACTTCGTGTGAAAGCGCTCGAAATTCAGCAGGAGACGATGAATAGTATTGAACGGAAGCTTCCGCATCTTTCAGAGCGTGATAAGAAAGTTCTCAATAAACATACGAAGAGCATTATTAACCAGCTTCTAAAAGATCCGATTCTTCAAGCGAAAGAGATTCCTTCTAGAAGGGATGCGGACGAAGCGCTTGATCTGTTCGTACAAATCTTTAATATTGAGCAGCTCGTTGCTGAACAAAAAGGATTGAAAACGTCTGAAACAGAAAAGGCTATTGTACCGGTGCCTCAGGCTTCCTATCAAACGTAAGCGAGGTCCTGTCCTATGTCTGATGTATTTCTGACCCGCTTGCACGAACTGACGATTGTCGTTTACGCTGCAAGTGTCCTTTTATACTTTGTTGACTTCCTAATTAGTAACCGGAAGGCAAACCAAATTGCCTTCTGGTTACTTGCATTTGTCTGGCTTTTGCAAACGCTGTTTTTAATTTTATATATGATTGAAACAGGACGATTTCCTGTTTTGACTTTATTTGAAGGTTTGTATTTTTATGCATGGATATTAGTAACGCTTTCGCTCATTATCAATCGTTTGCTGAAGGTTGATTTTATCGTTTTTTTTGCAAATGTGCTAGGTTTTATCATTATGGCCATTCATACATTTGCACCAGCACAATCGGATATGAATGTGATTGGCGATCAACTCATTTCTGAACTACTGCTCATTCATATTGTGATGGCGATTCTATCCTATGGTGCCTTTTCGCTATCTTTTGTGTTTTCGCTTCTCTATCTTTTACAATATGAGTTGCTGAAAAGGAAAAAATGGGGAAAACTACTTTGGAGAATTGCCGATTTATCTAAACTAGAAAAGACATCTTATATATTAAATATGATTGGTGTACCGCTACTCCTTCTTAGTTTAATCTTAGGCTTGCAGTGGGCTTGGATTAAGATTCCTAGTTTTCATTGGTTTGATGCAAAAGTACTCGGCTCTTTTATCGTTTTTGCTGTCTTTAGTATTTATCTATATTTACGGGCTGGACGCGGAATTGCCGGGAAATCACTCGCACTATGGAATATAGGTTCTTTTTTAGTTGTATTAATTAATTTTTTCTTATTTGGTCAATTATCTTCTTTTCATTTTTGGTATAAGTAATTAGGAGGCTTTTCATGAGAACAATTGTCGTAGGATCAAGACGTAGCAAATTAGCATTAACCCAAACGAACTGGGTAATCAATCAATTAAAGAGCCTAGGAGCACCTTTTGATTTCCGTGTAGAAGAAATCGTGACAAAAGGGGATAAAATTCTCGATGTCACTCTTTCAAAAGTTGGTGGCAAAGGGCTGTTTGTTAAGGAAATTGAGCAAGCGATGTATGATAAGCAGATTGATATTGCCGTTCATAGCATGAAGGATATGCCTGCTGTCCTCCCAGAAGGGCTAGTGATTGGCTCGATTCCCGAGCGGGAAGATCATCGCGATGTGTTAATCTCTAAGGGAAATACGCCTTTAAATGAGTTGCCAAGTGGGTCGGTGATTGGGACGAGTAGCCTACGACGTAGTGCGCAAATTCTTGCGAAACGGCCTGATTTAGAAATTAAATGGATTAGAGGGAACATCGATACGCGGATGTCCAAGCTGCATGCTGGCGAATATGATGGGATTATTCTTGCGGCTGCTGGATTAAAGCGGATGGGCTGGGCCGAGGAAACGGTTACGGAGTTCATAGACCCAGATATATGTGTTCCAGCAGTTGGACAGGGGGCATTAGCGATTGAATGTCGGGAAGATGATAACGAGTTACTTGAGTGGCTTGAAAAATTCACTTCAAAAACGACAGCTGCTGCCGTTAATGCAGAACGGGCATTTTTAGCAAAAATGGAGGGAGGCTGCCAAGTTCCAATAGCGGGTTATGCGGATTTAAACGAAAATGCTGAAATTACGCTTACGGTTCTTGTTGGCTCTCCTGATGGGCAAGTCATTTATAAAGAAATGGTTACAGGAACCAATCCGCATGAAGTGGGTGAACGAGCGGCTGATTTACTAAGTAGCCAAGGTGCAAAAGAATTGATTGACAAGGTGAAGCAGGAGTTAGATAACGAATGACATCAGCTCCTCCGCTGCAAAATAAACGGGTGATGATTCCTAGAGGGGAAAAGCATGCGCAACCTTTTTCGGAATTGGTAAAAAGGCTAGGAGGGATTCCAGTTGAAATCCCTCTCATTGCTTTTCGGCCTACTGCTGTATCCGAACAGTTAGCAACGACCTTGAATGAAATACATACATATGATTGGATCGTCTTTACTAGCAATGTCACAGTTGAAACCTTTTTTGATTTATATCAAAGTGTGGGGTATCGTTTTCCAAAGGTGGCTGCCATCGGAGAGAAAACACGGCAAACACTGTTAGAAAGAAATATCAAAACGGACTTTATGCCAAATGAATATGTCGCTGAAGGGTTTGTACACGAATTTCTACCTTATGTATCAGCGGGAATGCGGGTTTTTATCCCGAAAGGAAACTTAGCCCGAGCTTATATCGCCACTTCGTTAAAAAAACGGGGGGCGTTTGTGAAAGAACAGGTTATTTATGAAACTTATTTTCCTGAAGAAAGTAAAGAGAAACTAGAAAGATTGTTGAATGATGAACAAGTCGATGTTTTAGCCTTTACAAGTCCGTCGACAATTGATCATTTTATGGAAATCGTAAAGAAGCATCATTTCGAGGCGAAAATTTCTAGTTGTGTTGTCGCCTGCATTGGTCCGGTTGCTAAAAAGAAAGCAGAGGAATACGGTTTAACCGTACATGTTTGTCCAAACACATATACCGTTGAAGAAATGATGAATTCGGTTGTCAACTATTTAATTAAGAGGGAGGACTGAAAATGAATCATTTACCATTTTCTCGCCATCGTCGCCTGCGTCGTAGCGCGTCAATGAGGGCGCTTGTAAGGGAAAACTTCCTGCGTCTTGAAGATTTAATTTATCCGTTGTTTATTTTAGAGGGAGAAAAGAAGCGGGAAGAAGTACGCTCAATGCCTGGTGTCTTTCGTCTATCAATCGACCAATTAAAAGCAGAAATGGATGAATTAGTTCAACTCGGAATAAAATCTGTGCTCTTATTTGGAGTACCTGATGAGAAGGACGAATGTGGGACACAAGCTTATCATGATTATGGAATCGTTCAAGTAGCAACACGCTTCATTAAAGAAAATTATCCAGATGTAGTCATTATTGCCGATACATGTCTATGTGAGTACACCGACCATGGTCATTGTGGATTAATTGAAAATAGTGATGTGGTGAACGATGCTTCACTAGAACTATTAGTAAAAACGGCTGTAAGTCAAGCGGAAGCAGGGGCAGATATCATTGCTCCGTCTAATATGATGGATGGCTTTGTTGCCGCGATTCGTGCAGGACTTGATGAAGCCGGTTTTGAAAATATTCCAATCATGTCATACGCAGTAAAATACGCATCGGCTTTTTATGGTCCTTTTCGAGATGCAGCGGATAGCACTCCGCAATTTGGTGACCGGAAAACGTATCAAATGGATCCAGCGAATCGTCTTGAAGCGATGCGTGAAGCAGAGTCTGATGTGGACGAAGGAGCGGATTTCCTAATCGTCAAACCGGGTATGCCGTATCTTGATATTGTTCGTGACGTCAAAAACAATTTTAATTTGCCAGTTGTTATTTATAACGTTAGTGGTGAATACTCGATGGTGAAGGCAGCCGCTCAAAATGATTGGATTGATGAAGAGAGAATTGTCATGGAAATGCTGACAGGCATGAAGCGAGCAGGAGCGGATTTAATCATTACTTACCATGCAAAAGATGCTGCTCGTTGGTTAAAAGAACAATAAAACGGGATAGTGAGGGATAGTTCATGCGATCTTATACAAAATCAGTTGCCGCCTTTGAAAAAGCAAAACCATTGATGCCTGGTGGTGTCAATAGTCCAGTTCGTGCATTTAAATCGGTCGATATGGATCCGATTTTCATGGAGAGAGGCGAAGGTTCGAAAATTTACGATATTGATGGCAATGAATATATTGATTATGTTTTGTCCTGGGGACCACTTATTTTAGGACATGCGAACGAACAAGTGGTTGAATCACTTAAAAAGAGCGTTGAGTGGGGGACAAGCTTTGGAGCTCCTACTGAATTAGAAAATAAAATGGCTGAACTTGTGATTGAACGGGTGCCATCAATTGAAGTCGTTCGGATGGTCTCGTCTGGAACGGAAGCAACGATGAGCGCCTTAAGATTGGCAAGAGGCTATACGAATCGGGATAAAATTTTGAAATTTGAAGGCTGTTACCATGGTCACGGAGATTCGCTATTAATTAAGGCGGGCTCAGGTGTTGCCACTCTTGGACTGCCTGATAGCCCAGGCGTTCCGGAAAGCATTGCCCGAAATACGATTACAGTCCCTTACAATGATCTTGCAAGCGTTCAATATGCGTTTGAACAGTTTGGAGACGATATAGCGGGTGTCATCGTTGAACCGGTTGCCGGAAATATGGGGGTCGTTCCGCCTATCCCAGGTTTTCTAGAAGGCTTACGTGATGTAACGACACAATACGGTGCGTTATTGATTTTTGACGAAGTAATGACTGGGTTTCGTGTTGGTTATAACTGTGCCCAAGGTTATTATAATGTCACGCCTGACTTAACCTGTCTTGGAAAAGTCATTGGGGGTGGTCTCCCTGTCGGTGCTTACGGTGGCAAACGAGAGATTATGGAACAAATTGCCCCAAGTGGTCCGATTTATCAAGCGGGAACACTTTCAGGCAATCCGATGGCAATGACAGCTGGTTATGAAACATTAAGTCAACTTACACCGGAGACGTATCAAAATTTTCAGCAAAAGGCAGACCTTTTAGAAGCAGGTTTAACAGCTGCTGCGGAAAAGTATGACATCCCAATCTGCATTAATCGTGCAGGCTCAATGATTGGCTTCTTTTTTACAAATGAAAAGGTCATTAACTATGAAATAGCGAAAACGTCTAATCTTGATTATTTCGCCAAGTATTATCGCGAAATGGCCAATGAGGGAGTGTTCTTACCACCTTCTCAATTTGAAGGTTTATTCCTATCAACAGAACATAGTGAAGAAGACATTCAAAAGACAATTGTTGCGGCCGAAAAGGCTTTTTCAAAGCTTAAAGATTAAGTCCGTAAAAAACCCATCCTTCCATGAAGGATGGGTTTTTATCATATTCAAGCTATTTAAGTCATACAGTGTAAATGACTTAGTGATTTTATGCTTGTGAATTGAAAGGAGGAGTCGCTTTGTCTACGGGAAATCAATCATGCTTGCGCTTTTCTCTTGAGGAATCGATCTGGTTCCAAAGAGGACAGGAAGTCGCAGAGCTTATCTCTATTTCTTTAGACCCGAATATTACCATCCAAGAAAATGATCAATATGTGACGATTAAAGGTTCGCTCGAACTGAACGGCGAATATAAATGCGAGGAACAGGAAATGGCTGAACAGGCAGAGCAGCAAGCAACAATACGTGAAGTTCAAACGGTTCTGGTACGAGAGGAGGGGGTATTTGAATTTCTTCACCGTTTTCCAGTCGATATCACGATTCCGCAAAATCGTATTGAAAGCATTTATGATATTGACATCACGGTTGAATCTTTCGACTATGATCTTCCAACGAAAAATAGCTTAAAGCTATCAGCTGAATTGGCGATTACAGGTTTGTATGGGGATCAACAACATAACGGTGCAGAAGAAGTTGTAGTCGAAGAGCGTGAGGATGGCGTGAATGATCATTCGCTTCATAGTCAGTTAGAGGAGGCTGAAGCAGAGTCAGCTTTTCGTCAGTCAGTGTCAGAAGAATTTAGCTTAGCTTCAGATGAAACAATGACGGAGGAAACAGAAGTTGCTGATGACGAGTCCTTCGAAACTCCTAACCTATATGAGCCATTCCGGGCCGAAGCAAAGAAAGATCCGCAACCAGCTGGAGAAACGGAAGCTGAACCTGCTCTTTCACGTCAAGTGCCTTCCCCGGATGAAGAACAACCGACGGAATCGGAGATCATTGATGTTTCGCCTATCTCAACCTTAGAAGAAACAAAACCGAGAGAGGACGTTACCCTCATCGATTTCGTAAGACAGGAAGCGAGTGAGCCGGTGCAAACTGAAGGTCCTGTTATTAAAGAAAAGGCGCAACTTGAGGTAGTGGCAGAGGAAGAGGAAAGTTCAAGCTCATCTTCGCATGATGATGGGAAAGCGAAGGGGAAAAAAGTGACAAAGAAAAAAGGCCTGTCGATTGCCGAGTTTTTAGCGAGAAAGGAAGAGACAGAAGTGGCGAAACTTCGCGTTTGTATCGTCCAACAGGATGATAACATTCAAAAAATTGCGGATCGTTATGAAGTCTCTGTCCAACAATTAATCAATCACAATCATCTTGGCTTAGATCAAGATGTCACTGAGGGCCAAGTATTATATGTTCCCGTTGAATATGCGAAAAGATAAGTTTTTTTCTAGAAGAGGGCAGGTAATTTTACCTGCTCACATCTTTTTTTAGCAAGAGAGGGTGCGGTGAATGTGATGGAGAATGATCACACAACATTAAATGTCCTGAGGAACTATGCAATTCACCCTTATTATATAGAGGAT
Source organism: Bacillus sp. B15-48 (assembly GCF_016879755.1). Classification (GTDB taxonomy): domain Bacteria; phylum Bacillota; class Bacilli; order Bacillales; family Cytobacillaceae; genus Mesobacillus_B. The sequence goes on along the minus strand of NZ_WOFU01000002.1, from coordinate 718,583 downwards.
CATGGGAAAATAAAAAAAATTTATGCTCAATCAGGGGCGTACGCACTTAAGAAGATTGACCCTCATCACGGGATGGACTTCATTCGACATGTCCAATTTCTATTTCAGAAAGGGTTTAACCGAGTTGTTCCTATTTTTCCAACAGGCGATGGCCGTTATGCGATTTATGAAAACCGCGGATTATATTATTTAATGCCATGGCTGGTTAATGATGAAAAAGAGAATCGGGATGAACGCCCACTGCAAATGTTTCGCGAATTGGCACGGATGCATACACTAACCGCTAAAGAGCTAGAAGTGAGCAGTGAAGAGCGTGAGGAACATTTTGAAAAAACAATCAAGCAATGGGAAAAGGACGAAGAATTTTTAAATGGATTTATTGAAGTATGTGAAAACGAATGGTATATGTCTCCTTTCCAACTCAATTTTTGTTTATATTATAATAGTATTCGCCAAGCGATGGGGTTTGCGAAAGAAAAATTCAAAAATTGGTATGAAAAGACGAAGGAGGAAAAGAAAGCGAGAATGGTGCTTTTACATGGTCACCTTTCGACCGAACATTTTTTATACGATGAAAAAGGCTATGGTTACTTTACAAACTTTGAAAAAGCTAGATTTGGTTCCCCATTTCATGATTTACTTCCTTTTATGTCCCGACATTTGCGGGTTCGGCCAAAACAGTCTGAAGAATGCGTCGAATGGGTAAACACGTATTTGACTTATTTCCCGATGAAGGAGGAGGAACGGCTGCTGTTTTTAAGTTATCTAGCCTATCCAACAGGCCTGTTGAAAACAGTAGAAACTTTTCATATGGAAAAGAATAAATTGGATGAGAGGAAGTTTGTGCAGAAGCTACAAAGGCATTACTGGCATTTAAAAAATACCGAGTATGTAGCGATTAGATTGGAGGAAATTGAGCGTCAGAAGCAAGCAGCGGAGGCTAAGAAGCAATCAGAACAAGAAGGAGCCCAAAGTGACTGAATCCTTGGGCTCTTTTATATGATTTGCAGATGGAGGGCAACAGCGATTAAGATCAATGTCGCAAGGAAGAGAATGTCAAAGCTTGTTGGAAATAGAAGGGTCCTGATTCCTTGAAAGACACAAAAAGGAATGGAAAATTGAGCAACAACAGCGCGGAAATTTTTTAACCAGCGTGGATAAGTATATGGATTATATCTTCTTCGCATCGAGAATCCCCCTTAGATGGCTATTTCACAGATGAACGGGCAGCAAACGCCACACTGATGGCAATGATTCCTTTTTATAAGTGTATGAGAAGGAAGTAGGAAAAGTACCTAAATATGCTGATTCATGTAACGTTTCATCTTGAGGATGTATAGTTTTAAAAAAAGTTGGCAAGGATGATTGACGTCCTTAACCTTTTTTATGTACTATAAACAGTAGAATTGAATGATTAGTTGCACTGACAGGGAAGAGTACGGTGTCAACCTGCTTCAAGAGAGGGAAATCATTTGCTGGAAGATTTCCTAAGTAGGCAATCGGAACGTCGCCCTCGAGCTTCTTTAGTGAAAAGACGGATGTCTTAGTAGTTAAAGACGGAGAGAATCCGTTATTTCTTTGAGCGCCAATCTGAATTTTGATTGGAAAAAAGGTGGTACCGCGAATCGCACTCCATTCGTCCTTTTATTAGGCGAATGGAGTTTTTTGTTTTATAGAAATGCTAATCAGGAGGAAAGAATCATGGAAGAGAACTTAGCAATGCCAACTAAATATGATCCAGCATCAATTGAAAAGGGGCGTTATGAATGGTGGTTGAAAGGGAAGTTTTTCGAAGCGAAAGATGATGAGCAAAAACAGCCATACACAATTGTCATTCCGCCGCCGAATGTTACTGGAAAATTGCATTTGGGCCATGCATGGGATACGACATTGCAAGATATTTTAACGAGAATGAAACGAATGCAAGGCTATGATGTCCTGTGGTTGCCAGGAATGGATCATGCAGGAATTGCCACACAGGCAAAAGTTGAAGCGAAGCTTCGTGAAGAGGGAAAAAGCCGCTATGATCTCGGGCGTGAGAAATTTCTTGAAGAAACATGGAAGTGGAAGGAAGAATATGCAGACCATATTCGCCAGCAATGGGCAAAGCTAGGACTTGGGCTTGATTATTCACGTGAGCGATTTACTTTAGACGAAGGATTATCAACAGCGGTTCGTGAGGTCTTTGTTGAATTGTATAAGAAAGGTTTAATCTATCGTGGGGAATATATCATTAACTGGGATCCTTCGACGAAAACAGCGTTATCGGATATTGAAGTCATCTACAAAGACGTACAAGGCGCTTTCTATCATATGAAGTATCCACTTGCCGATGGTACTGGTTCGATAGAAGTCGCAACTACACGACCAGAAACAATGCTCGGTGACACGGCTGTTGCTGTCCACCCAGAAGATGACCGCTATAAACATTTAATAGGCAAAACGGTTATTTTACCGATTGTCGGACGTGAAATTCCAATTGTCGGTGATGATTATGTCGACATGGATTTCGGTTCAGGAGCGGTGAAAATCACCCCAGCACACGACCCGAATGATTTTGAAGTTGGCAATCGCCATAATTTAGAACGCGTGCTTGTTATGAATGAAGATGGAACGATGAATGAAAGAGCGGGTAAATACAATGGCATGGATCGTTTCGAATGCCGCAAACAGATTGTCAAAGACTTGCAAGCAGAAGGTGTGCTGTTCAAAATTGAAGAGCATATGCATTCAGTTGGTCATTCTGAACGAAGCGGGGCTGTAGTCGAGCCATATTTATCAACCCAATGGTTTGTTAAAATGCAGCCGCTAGCGGACGAAGCCATTAAATTGCAGCAAAAAGAAGAAAAAGTCCATTTCGTACCTGATCGATTTGAGAAAACATATTTACACTGGATGGAAAACATTCGCGACTGGTGCATTTCAAGGCAGCTTTGGTGGGGACATCGGATTCCTGCTTGGTATCATAAACAAACAGGCGAAGTATATGTTAATCACGAGCCACCAGTAGATATCGAAAATTGGGAACAAGATAAAGATGTGTTAGATACATGGTTCAGCTCGGCTTTATGGCCATTTTCAACGATGGGCTGGCCAAATGAAGAAGCGACTGATTTTAACCGTTATTATCCTACGGCTGCACTTGTTACTGGTTATGATATTATCTTCTTTTGGGTATCGCGGATGATTTTCCAAGGGCTTGAGTTCACTGGAGAACGACCATTTAAAGACGTGTTGATACATGGCCTTGTTCGTGATGCGGAAGGACGCAAAATGAGCAAGTCGCTTGGCAACGGAGTCGATCCGATGGATGTCATTGATCAATATGGTGCGGATTCCTTGCGTTATTTCTTATCGACAGGAAGTTCGCCAGGCCAGGATTTACGCTTCTCTTATGAAAAAGTCGAGTCAACGTGGAATTTTGCCAATAAAATTTGGAACGCTTCACGATTCGCGTTAATGAATATGAACGGCTTAAAGTTTGAAGAAATTGATTTGAGTGGTGAAAAATCAGTAGCTGACAAGTGGATTTTAACTAGACTAAATGAAACGATTGAAACAGTAACAAGGCTTTCGGATCGCTATGAGTTTGGTGAAGTTGGCCGCGTCCTTTATAACTTTATTTGGGATGATTTCTGTGATTGGTATATTGAAATGGCAAAGCTCCCGCTATATGGGGAAGACGAAGCAGCGAAGAAAACGACAAGATCGATTTTAGCTTATGTACTTGATCACACAATGAGATTATTGCATCCATTTATGCCATTCATTACTGAAGAAATTTGGCAGAACCTCCCACATTTCGGAGAGTCCATTACGGTTGCTGACTGGCCTAAAGCAAATGCTGAATTAACTGATGAAGCAGCAGCTGCTGAAATGAAGCTGCTTGTCGAAATCATTCGCTCGGTTCGTAACATTCGCGCGGAAGTAAATACGCCATTAAGCAAGAAAATTAAGATGTTCCTCAAGGTTAAGGACGAACAAATTCTTACTGTTGTTGAGAAGAATCGTGCCTATATCGAGCGCTTCTGTAATCCAGAAACACTTGAAATGGGTCTCGATGTCGAAGCACCTGACAAGGCAATGACCGCCGTTGTAACTGGTTTGGAGATTATTCTTCCGCTCGAAGGTCTTATCAATATTGATGAGGAAATTGCCCGCCTTGAAAAAGAACGCGAAAAGCTAAATAAAGAAGTTGAGCGTGTTCAGAAAAAATTAAGCAATGAAGGCTTTGTGAAAAAAGCGCCAGAAAAAGTGATTACTGAAGAACGTGCCAAGGAAAAAGACTATCTTGAAAAACGAGCGGCTGTAGAAGCGCGAATTCAAGAACTAAAAGGCTAAATAAGAGTTATAATAAGGGAGACGAGTCCCCGTTCGGATTCGTCTCCTCTTTATTTTTTAAACTAGACGGGGTGTCAATCATGATTACTACTTATAATGAAGCTCTTGACTGGATTCATGCCCGCTTAAGACTTGGAATCAAGCCAGGGTTAAAACGAATGGAATGGATGATGAACAAGCTCGGTTCACCACATTTAAAAGTAAAAGCCGTTCATATTGGCGGTACGAACGGTAAAGGTTCGACGGTTACGTTTCTTCGTTCGATATTAGAAGCAGGCGGCTATACAATTGGCACCTTTACATCGCCTTATATCGAAACATTTAATGAGCGAATAAGTGTCAACGGTGAACCACTAAACGATGATGACCTCATCCATCTCGTCAATAAAATCAAGCCGTTAGCGGATGAATTGGCAGAAACCGATCTCGGCGGACCGACTGAATTTGAAGTCATTACCGCGATGGCCTTTTATTATTTTGGTGAAATTCGTTCTGTTGACCTCGTTTTATTTGAGGTTGGTTTAGGTGGCCGATTTGACTCGACCAATATTATCGAACCGATTGCTGCAATTATTACGAATATTGGCCTCGATCATACAAATATCCTAGGCAACACATACGAAGAAATTGCCTTTGAAAAAGCAGGAATTATTAAACCACTCACGCCTGTTTTTACAGCTGTTCAGCAACAAGAAGCATTAAAAGTGATTGAGGAGCAAGCAAACAAAAAGCAAGCGCCCCTCAATCGGTTACAATGTGAATTTTCAATCGTTGCCCATCAATCTGCGCCTAAAGGTGAGAAATTCACACTTATTGCCGAGAACGATGAGTGGCGTGATTTAGAACTATCAATGATTGGGAAACATCAAACAGAAAATGCAGCGCTTGCGGTCATAACAGCCCGCTATTTACACGAGCAAAAAATCGTCTCGATTGACTACGAAGCCATTAGAAGTGGTCTCAAATGTGCTTACTGGCCAGGAAGGTTTGAAATTTTATCGGAACAGCCATTTGTGATCATCGATGGTGCGCACAATGAAGAAGGAATTGAGCGATTATGTGCGGAGTTAAAGAACCGGTATGCCGATAAATCGATTCATATTGTTTTTGCTGCTTTACGGGATAAAAAGTTAACGACGATGATTGCGAAGCTCGATGAAGTCGCTGAGCAAATCACGTTCGTTTCATTTGATTTTCCACGTGCGGCTACCGCGGAAGAGTTAGTGAAAATGAGTTCCTCAAAACATAAACTAGCGGTCGATGATTGGTTTGCCTATTTTAGCGAAGAAATCGAGCGAAAAACAGAAAACGATGTCTTTGTCATCACCGGATCGCTTTATTTTATTTCAGCTGCGAAACCTTATTTGCATAAAATGTTAAATAGGAACAAAGTTTCAATAAAACCGTAAAAGACACATAAGAAAAGGGTGACGATTCGTAGGAGGAATCACCCTTTTTTTGTTTTTCACTAGGTATATTTTCATAATTTCATTCTATTGAAAACCGGAAACCATACTGTTAAACTGAAAAAAGGAAAGAAGAAATTATGATGTTTCAACGTTTTCATTATTATCAGCATATAGTTTTTTACGACTCTTTAAGGAATGATTCCCTATGAACAAAAAGGGCTTTACATTAGTAGAAGTTTTAACCGCAATTGTTATTCTTTCAATTATTACCGTTTCCCTCCTTTCCATGTTTATCCAATCGTCACGTTCAACCCGTCTATCTGAAAATATTTTAGATGCAACCTATGTTGCTCAGTCACATATGGAAGAACTAATTCATGTAAACAAATCCTCGCAACCAGGATCATTAATTGAGTTTGCTGAGCTCTTAACAGAGAAAGAGGGCTATTTTCCAGACAGCGACTGCAGTCAATGTTACGGAAAAACGACCCCACAAGATGAACGATACATCCTCGTTCAAGTTAGTCATTATTCTACCAATCTCGGAAAACTCGTTGTAAAAGTATTTAATAATGATACAAAAGCGCGGCAAGAAGCACAAATGGAGACATTATTACAATGGAATCAAAGATAGGTGATCAATTTGATAAAAAATGAAAGAGGAATTTCACTAGTAGAAGTGTTAACTGTCCTTGCTTTGCTTTCAATCGTGCTCCTTCTTGCAAGTTCTCTTCATTTATTTGGTCAAAAGCAATATGTTAGCCAAACGGATGAACTTCATATCCAGGCAAATGAACGATTAGCGGTGAATATGCTCATAAAGGAAATACGCAAAGCAGATACAGTTGAAGTCGATGCAATCCAGCAAATATTAATCATTAATGGCACAGATCAATACATGCTTGATGGAACGGAGTTGAAAAAAGGATCACAAATCGTAGGAACAGACATCAGCGAGTTTAAAGTTGAAATGTCTGGCAATCAAATTCGCTTAAAAGTAGGAAGTATGCCGGAAACGACGATTTATGTGAGAGAGTAGGCGATGATAATGCAGAAAAATAAATTTGCCAATAATGAGCAAGGAATGGCTTTAATCGCTGTATTACTCGTGCTTGTCGTCCTTACTTTGCTCGGAATGACGATTATGGGTCTTGCTGCCTCAAACGTGAAAATGACTTCAGGCGAACGAAACTATCAGTCTACTTATTATATTGCCGAGGCAGGGCTGACCGCTAAGTTAAATGAAATCACTTCAAAAGTAGGTCTAATATATGAAACGACAGGAGAAGCAGGCTTTTTTGATGCAATTGAGGAATTTGTCGGAATCACGATCTATGACGAGCTTTTTGACCGTTCATTTGGCCACCAGCCAGAAGCAATCGTTGAAATTAGCGATACGGCAAATACAATTACTCCTTTTAGTAAAGGATACACAATCACTTCTACAGGGAAAATAGACAATAAGTCGAGAACGGTACAAGCATCATTGACGATTAACTGGAAGCCAAGAAGCAGCATTAAGCTGCCACCTGATACAGTATTGTTTACCGTAAGTGAGCTCGAAATGCAGCTCTCAAATACACAGATTCAATTAGATGGAAATATCGTTGCTAACGGTCCAATTAAGGCGACAGGTAACCATCGACCACCCACTGAGAAGTTGATTGAAAATGCGAATCTTGGTGCGGACATTCCAAACTTCCCGGTGTTTACAATTCCATTAAGTGCCGAGAATTGGACTGCCGACACCCTGTTATTGGAAGAAGACAAAGCCTTTAATCGCATCATTGTCTCGCAAGATCAGACGTTAACGATTGATGTCGGTAATCGCAATCGCAGCATTTTAGTCGACACTCTTGAGCTTGGAACGAATGGGAAAATAAATATCGTCGGTTCAGGAAAATTAGCGATTTACGCTAAAAATATTCAAATGGCAAGTGGTACGGTCATCAATGTTGGTGGCGATATCAATCAGCTGTATCTGTATTTAGAAGGGCATGGGAATGAGTTAAACAATGGAATGATTTACGGTTCGATTTTCGCGAAAAATGCCAACTTAATTTTGGGTAATAGTAGGGGGATTCAAGGTCATGTGATCAACCTTGAAGGGGGCATTGATTTTAGCAGTGATAGCAATGTTGCAAAATTGATTTTTGCTCCAAATGCTGAAATCTTTGCGAAGTATAGTATCACTGGAACAATCATTGGCAGAACCTTTAAAACGACTGGGAATGACCATCAGATTGTATTCAAGGCAGCAAATATTGATTATGAGCATTCACCGTTTTTCATCGATGATGGCGTCTTTGACCCGACAAACCTAGAGCTTATGACAGTTGGACCAATTAGAGAAGTTTCAGATTGGTAAAAAATGAGGATCTTCGTTTAGGTAAAAAGTTTATTTTTTGCGAAGACCCTCTTTTTTATGGGGAAAATCAATAGAAAAAAACATTGTGGAAATGTAAATAGTAGGATAATTTCCCTATTTTATTTGCTTAATCTAGTTCAAAAGTGATTGCCATTTCGGTACAATAAGACAAAGGAGAATTTTGTCAAAATAGGAAGAAAGATAGAATTTTATGTCAGGAGGGGGCTTAGAGTGGAAAAATTATTGTTCTCCGCCGTTGCTTTACTCATACTAGTACCAATTATTTATTTTTTACCACTCGGCTTTACTTTTAAAGGGAAAATACGAATTCTTGTGGCGGCACTTTTTATCTCCCTTTTCTCCGCCTTTACTGCTCCAATTTTCGCTTCATGGCAAACAATCGTCATCGCCGTTTTATTAATCTCTTTAGTCAGCTATTTAATGGCAAAAAAGAGTACGAACGATGTTGAGCCAACCGAAGAGCGAGAAACGGAAGAAGAGGAATTAGAAAAACGCCCTGTGCAAGATGGTTTTTCGAATGAAAGAGAGCAGATGAATAAAGATGCTGAGATTGAAAGTCTTGTTTTTGATATGGAAGTGCAAGAAAAAAATCAAACGTTGTTCCGAACTGAAAAAGAACAGCCGACCATAGGTGAATTAGACGAACTTCATGAGCTCAAGTTTGATGACAAGTTCTCGGTCGATGAAGCTCCGAAAGTAGAAACAATCGAGTCTGAGCTGGATGAGGACTTTTGGGAACGTCTCATGGAAGGGGACGAATTAGAAATTCTTGAAGAAAACAGGGAACCGGTTGGCAGGAAATAACCGCTGGTCACGATTAAAACGCTGTTGGGGGAATAAAAGTGAAAAAGCAGCAACAGGGAATTAAATTATTTGTCGTCCTTTTAATTAGTACACTCTTTATTTTTAGCTTTTCCCATTTCGGTTCGCTGGCATTTTCTGCGATGAAAGCGGATAGCGGACGTTTTATAGCTGGAACGACGATTGCAGCAATTGATGTAGCAGAAAAGTCGCACGACGAAGCAGTCATCCTGCTGCTTGATCAAATCGAAAATTGGCGGGAAAATACAACGATTATATTGAATTATAAAGAATTAACATCAACCATCAATACGGAAATCTTCCATTTTGATGTCTCTATATCTGTTGAAAAGGCAGTGAATGGTGAAAAGAACAACCTCATTGTTGCCATTGATAATAATGCCTTTCGTGCTGAAATGAATGAGATTTCTCAGGCCATCGTTTTCGACGAGGCAGAAACGAAAAAGGTCGAGAACGAACTGAAACAATTCGGGGAAAGTTTATTGACTGGAGAACATCAACTTTCACTAAACAAAACACTAGAAGTCGATAGCGAAATTGAAGTCCTTGCGGAAACGACGCTGCCGCTCACAAAAACGAGCATGTTGATGGGAGAATGGGTAAATCAAATGTCGCCGATCCATGTTCCAACAAACGCACAAGTTTCCTTTTTGCAGCATATCGATGAAAAGCAGTTGTCATCGGTTCCGGCTGAGGTGTTAAGCATGATCGCTACAGCTGTCTATGAAACGGTTTTGGTAACGAATTTTTCAATCGTTGAAAGACATATCGGTCAGAAGCTTCCGGACTATGCCGAACTTGGTTTTGAAGCAAAGGTCAATCGCGATCAGCGACTAGATTTTGTGTTTGCGAATTTAAACAATCTTGAGTATACGATCGAGCTCAGCTGGGAACGTCCTAACTTAATTGTTCAAGTGAAAGGGAGTCCGTATCTTTACAAATACAAAGTGGAGAAACGCAATCACGAAGAGTTCAAGCCGCGGACGATTATCCAATATAGTCCCCAGCTTCGCCCAGGCGCAACAACCGTAAAAGAACGTGGCAGCAACGGAGTCGTTACAACGATTGTACGCAAAGTTTACGATGAAAATGGCCAGTTTTCACGGGAAGAGTTCCTTTCGGAAGATTATTACGCCCCAGCGGAACGGATCGAGATTCATGCTTTAAAGGCTGAAACGGCAACTGAAAACAATGATTCATCGAATGAGCTAGCTGGTAATCCAGGCGAAGAACCTCTTGTGGACGAACCTAAGGAAAATTCGCAAGCGGAAGATGACGGAAAAATAGAAAAAGAAAAAGAGGCGAATAAAAAGACCAATCAGCGAGATGACAAGTTTTGGGGAAAACCAAATGAAGCAGAAAAATAATGGTTTGAAGCGGTGATATAAATGAAACACACGAGAAAACGGCTTGGTGACTTATTGATCCAAGCTAGTTTAATTACTGAAGAACAGCTGAAAGAGACATTAAAAGAAAAGCTAGCGAGCCAAAAGCTTGGGGAAGCATTATTGCAACGGGGCTATATTACTGAGCAACAATTGATTGAAGTATTAGAGGACCAGCTTGGCATCCCGCATCTCAGCCTGTACGGCTACCCATTTGAAACAAATTTATTTTCGCTCATTTCGAAGGAAACTGCGGTAAGAAATTTGCTCATTCCGCTTCGCAAAGAAGGGGACAGGCTGCTCGTTGCGATGGCAGACCCGATGGACTTTTTTGCGATTGATGATTTACGTTTATCAACAGGCTTTCAAATTGACACTGTCATTGCGACGAAAGACGATATTATTCGGGCCATTAATAAATATTATGATGTCGTTGATGATTTATATGATTTAGACGTGGTGAGCGGGGATGCCAACCAGGAAGAAACGATCACGGATGAAGATTCGCCGGTTGTTAAACTAGTAAACCAGTTGCTCTTAAGTGCAGTGACGCAAAGAGCGAGTGATATTCATATCGATCCGCAGGAAACAAAAGTCATTATTCGTTACCGGATTGACGGCTTATTGCGCGTTGAACGAACATTGCCAAAGCATATGCAAAGTGTACTGACGGCAAGAATTAAAATTATGTCCAATCTCGACATTACGGAACACCGTATCCCTCAAGATGGACGCATTAAGATCAATATCGAATATTATCCGATTGATTTACGTGTCTCGACATTGCCTACGGTTTACGGCGAAAAAATTGTCTTGCGGATCCTTGATTTGTCCAATGCTTTGCTCGATCTTGAAAAGCTTAGTTTTAATAAACTCAACTTAACAAGATTTAAAAGTTTAATTGAAAAACCGAATGGAATTGTGTTAATTACCGGACCGACTGGGTCAGGGAAATCATCGACTTTGTATGCTGCTTTAAACAAACTTAACGATGAGGCAGTGAACATTATTACTGTCGAAGATCCGGTCGAATACCAGCTTGAAGGCATCAGCCAAATTCAAGTAAATCCAAATGTGGGGATGACGTTTGCGACTGGTCTTCGAGCGATTTTACGTCAAGACCCGGATATCGTTATGGTTGGGGAAATTCGTGACCGTGAGACAGCTGAAACGGCGATTCGTGCTTCACTTACTGGACATTTAGTATTAAGCACCCTGCATACGAATGACGCGATTAGCTCGATTAACCGATTAATTGATATGGGGGTTGAACCTTTTTTAGTCGCTACTGCCTTATCAGGGCTTGTCGCCCAGCGTTTAGTGAGACGTGTTTGCCGCGATTGTGCCGTAGCGTATCAACCCTCTCAGCGTGAACTTGATATCTTTGCGAAACGTGGCATAAAAGTAGAGAGAATTATGCGGGGCAAAGGTTGTTCTTCCTGTAATATGAGCGGTTATAAAGGCAGAATTGCGATTCAAGAAGTGGTGCTTCTGAATGACGAAATTCGCCAGCAGATTTTGAATGGTGCTCACATGTCAACGATTCGTCAAGCCGTTATTCAAAACAAAACAATTTTTCTCATTGACGATGGCTTGTTAAAAGTAAAGCAAGGCTATACGACGACCGAAGAAGTGCTGCGAGTCGCACTTCCTGAATAGAGGTGAAAGCTATGAAAGAAAAGATTGATTATCTGTTAAGAGCCGGCATTGAGTTGAAAGCGTCTGATATTCATTTAACGGTCGGTGTGCCACCGATGTTTCGGATTAACGGGGAACTGAAACGGTACGGAAAGGAAACGCTTCTTCCTGACGATACCGAAGGCTTTGCAAGAGTAGTCGTTCCCGAATCACAGTGGGACCGGTTTGCGGAGGCGGGTGAGATGGACCTTTCCTATGCCGTACCAGGCGTCTCAAGATTCCGCGTGAATGTGTATTTCCAGCGCGGCTGTATTGCATTAGCTGTTAGGGTGATTACCACGAAAATTCCATCGCTTGACGAGTTGTATATGCCGCCAATCTTAAAGGAAATTACCGAGAAACCACAAGGGTTAGTGCTTGTTACTGGTCCGACCGGAAGCGGGAAATCGACCACGCTTGCCGCGATGATTGATCATATGAATCAAACGATGCGCAAACATATTATTACCCTTGAAGATCCGATTGAGTTTTTGCATAAACATGGAAACTGTATAATCGACCAGCGCGAAATTGGCTCTGATACGAAAAATTTTGCCATTGCTTTAAGAGCGGCTTTGCGTCAAGATCCCGATGCGATTCTAGTTGGGGAAATGCGCGACCTTGAAACCATTCAAACAGCGATTACCGCTGCTGAAACCGGGCATCTTGTGTTTGGCACTCTTCATACGCAAAATGCGCCATCATCGGTTGAAAGAATCATCGATGTGTTCCCTCCGGCACAGCAGCCGCAAATTCGAACCCAGCTTTCAGCGACATTGTTGGCCATCATCTCGCAGCGACTGTTTAAAACGGCCAATAATAAAGAGCGGCGAGCAGCGATTGAAGTGATGATTAATAATGCGGCCATCGGGAATTTAATTCGCAGTGGGAAAATCCATCAAATTAAAACGGTGATTCAAACATCCCGGGCGCAGGGGATGCAGACACTGGGAACTAGTGTTCAAGAGTTGCTCGAATCCGGTGTCATTTCAATGGAAACGGCAAAACCGTATTTAAAAGAGACGGTGAGCTAAATTGGCGAAATTTCGATATGTAGGAAGAGATAAAACAGGAAAAAAATTTGCACGCAATGTAAATGCGAATTCGAAACGAGAAGCGGTGCTGAAACTTCGTGCCGAAGGCATCCGGGTGATTGATATTAATGAGTTACCGGAAACCTTGCTGACGAAGGATATTGATATTGGGAACCCTGTTAAATTGGAAGATATGGTGATCTATTTGCGCCAATTCGCGACCTTAATTAAAGCGGGGGTTACCATCGTTGACGCGACGAAAATTTTGGCAATGCAAACCGAAAGCAAAAAATTGCGCAGCTCGTTAAAAGACATTGAATTTTATTTGCGCCAAGGCCGTCCGTTTTCGGATTCAGCGGAAAAACATAAAAAAGTATTCGAACCGATCTTTATTAATATGGTCCGTGCGGGTGAAGCGGGTGGAAACATGGAAGAGGCGTTAGAAAGACTTGCGATTCACTATGAAAAACAGCATCATACGCTGGAGAAAGTGAAATCAGCGATGGCTTATCCAATCGTCGTTGGCGTCATTGCAATTGCCGTCGTCATCTTTTTGCTCGTATCGATTGTTCCTACCTTTGTCGAAATGTTTTCGGATCTCGGCGCAGATTTACCGACAATAACGAAATTTGTCATGAATACAAGTGTGTTTATGCAAATCTATTGGTGGCTGCTTGTAGTGCTTGCGATTGTCTTTGTTATTAGTATAAACATCGCAAAAAATAATAGCCAAACAAAATATTATTATGATCTTGTCAAATTAAAGTTCCCAGTGTTCGGGAAAATCATTCAAAAAGCAGTTCTCGCCAGAATGACACGAACTTTAAGTTCGTTATTTTCTTCAGGTGTCCCAATTTTACAAGCGCTCGCCATTGTTGAGACGATCGTTGAAAACGAAGTGATTGCAAAAGTAATACGTGAGTCGCGCGAGGAATTGACCCGGGGACAATCGTTAACTGGCCCGATGAAAGAACATTGGGCCTTTCCTCCCTTGACAACTCATATGATTGCAATTGGTGAAGAAACAGGGTCTTTAGACACGATGTTGTCAAAAGTGGCTGATTTTTATGAGCAAGACGTTGATACGAGCACAGATCGTCTTAAGTCGCTCATTGAACCATTAATGATCGTTGTCTTAGCAGCAATGGTTGGAATCATCGTGTTAGCTATCATGGTGCCAATGTTCGACATGTTTAATTATATTCAATAAGGAAATTGTCGGTTGCTGTAAATGTTTGTTTAATGGTGCCCTTTTTCATAGTATAATAGGACTGTAGAATGCATATGATTTTATTTTTTAATAGGGGAGAGAGACATATGTTTCAAATGATGAAAAAACGTCTTAAAGATCAAAAAGGTCTTACCTTGATTGAACTTTTAGCAGTTATTGTTATTTTGGGGATTATTGCTGCGATTGCAATACCTGCTATCGGGAACATTATCCAAAATTCAAGGGTTGAAGCAGCAAGGGCAGATGCAGTACAAATAATTAATTCTGCAAAGTTATACTCTACGGAAAATACATTACCTACTGATATTACAACTACACCTGCTGTAGATGAGAGTGTTCTTCAAGGTGCTGGTTTTCTTGAATCTACTTCCATTTGGAAAGAGGCAAAGGTTATTACGAATAGTACTGGGCAAATATTATTATACGCAAGTGAAACCGAAATAGGATCAATTAAAGTTACAATTAGTGGTGCTACAATGGATGATTTGAATGATTCCAATAATTGGAAGCCAGTTGGTGATGAAACTACAGTAACTATTCCTGGTTCATAAAAGGAAATATCAATTGATTTATATACTATTGTTCCTTTACGGAATCACCCTAGGCTCCTTCTACAACGTTGTCGGTCTCCGCGTCCCGGTAGGACAATCAATCGTGTCGCCGGGCTCGCATTGTCCAAGCTGTGGCCATAAGCTCGGGGCCGTGGAATTGATTCCAGTATTGTCATACTTTATTCAAAAAGGGAAATGCCGCGGCTGTCAGTCGCGGATTTCGCCGCTTTATCCGGGGATCGAGTTTTTAACCGGGGTGTTGTTCGCTACCGCACCGCTCGTTGTTGGCTGGAATGGCGAATTGCTCATCGCCTTGACATTGATTTCCCTGTTTGTCATTATCTTTGCCTCTGATTTAGCCTATATGATTATTCCCGATAAAGTGTTGCTCGTGTTTGCGGCGATTTTTTTCGTCGAACGGTTATTTATTCCGCTCACTCCGTGGTGGGACTCGCTCCTTGGAGCAGCGATTGGCTTTCTGCTCTTGCTTTTCATTGCCGTCATTAGTAAAGGTGGCATGGGTGGCGGTGATATTAAACTATTCGCGGTAATCGGCTTTGTTGTCGGTACGAAAACGTTTTTCTTAGCGTTTTTCTGTGCGACCTTATTAGGTGCCTTCTTCGGAGTAATTGGCATCGCTTTCGGCTTTGTAAAAAAAGGCAAACCGATTCCGTTCGGACCATTTATCGCTGTAGGGACATTAATCGCTTATTATTTCGGCGATGAAATGGTTACGATGTATATAAACATACTTTTACGTTAATTAAAGGGGGATTTACGAAATGGCATTGCCCCTCTTCATACTTAATAATCGTCCGGTTGAACTTGTCATTAATGATCATAGCATTCGCTATATTGAGCTGAAAAGTGCAGATGATCTTACTCCAATCAAATGGGACGAGCGTTCGTTAGCACCCGGGATCGTCAAAGAAGGGAAAATCATTGACCCCGACACGCTTGAAATCATTCTTGAGGAATGTGTCGATGAATGGAAAATTAAACGGCGCAAAGTCCGCTTTCTCGTTCCTGATCCATATGTGACGATTCGTAAAGTGGAGATCCCTGTCGATATTCATATTGATGAAATTGAAAATTATCTGTTTATTGAAATCGGTGAATCGGTTCATCTTCCTTTTGAAGATCCCGTATTTGATTTTGTTGTTTTGCCAAAAACGAGCGGCAAACAGGAAATCCTTCTGTTTGCCGCGCATCGCGAACATGTTGAGGCTTATACAGATTTGCTGACAGACGTGAAATTAAAACCAGAATCAGCCGATGTCTCGGCGCTTGCGCTTTATCGTTTATATCATCATTTAAATGATCACCTAGGGAGCGAAAACTTGCTGATCGTTCAATTTGACCTTGATTTCGTCAATATGAGTGTGTTTGAAAATGAATTTCCTTTGTTCATGCGTCATCATTATCTTTCATATTCTTCGACACAATGGCAAGGAAAAACCGATGAATTAGGGTTTACTCAATTTGCATTTATCGGTGAGCACGAAGAATTGCGAGAGCAAATTGAAGATAGCTTACGTGAAATTGAAAAGATGATCGCCTTTTATCAATTTTCCTTAAAAAAAGGCCAAGCGGAACTTTCAAAAATCGTTTTGACTGGGGATCATCCGTATTTGGCATCGCTCCAAAACGAAATGCAAAAGCGGTTCGAACTTTCGGTTGAAATCTTGAAATCACGACAAATAACGAGTGAAAATAATCGACCATTGCCAGCTGCGTATCATTTAGCTTTGGGACTTGCGTTAAAAGAGGTGTGATTTATGCTTGTTGATATTAATCTGTTACCGAAAAAGGAACCGAAAAACTACACAATCATTTTCCTCCTCGTTACAACGCTTGTTCTGCTTGTGATTGCAGCGTTTTTGCTTTTTTGGCAAGGTTCACGATATGATTCGGAAATTGCATTGTTAGAAAATCAAATTACGACGACTCAAAGGTTGATTGAAATCGAGGAAGCGAAGGGAAAAGGTGGTCAAGCATCGAATTCTGCTTCGATGTTACAATCTGCTGTTCGTTGGGCGAGTGCGGCTCCGCTGAAAACCGTTCCAATCATTCAGCAGGTGACAAGTTTATTGCCAGAGCGTGGATTTATCGAAACGATTTCATACTCAGAACATGGTTCTGTAAATGTGACAGTCCAATTTGATACGAGCCGTGAAGCGGCCTATTATTTAAAAAACTTACTTGATTCGGATTGGACAACAGAAGTCACGCTTTCTTCTGTGACAACAAGAAATGTAGAGACCAATGATCCTGTAGCTGCAAACGAGGAAGAGGAAGTGCCGCCAGTTGAGCAGCCGCCATCAGAAAATCTCCAAACCATTGTGCCAAGATATATTGGTCAATATCAATTGCAGCTGAACCGTTCATTTATTAATCGGCACGAACAAAATACGGCAGAACTCCATGAGGGAGGCGAGCCATCGTGAATCTTCGTTTTTCAAAAAATGAATGGATTCTTTTCATTGTTGCACTTGTAATTTTAGCTTCGTTTTTAGTTGGCAGTTACTTCGTTTATTTAAAGCCAAAACAGGAAACAATCGTTAATAAGCAGGCACAGTTGGAGGTCGAGGAGCAACTGCTAGCTGCGGTCCAGGCGCGGATGAGTGAGAGTACGGCTCCGACGTCAGAAAGTGTCGCTGAGCTGCAGAAAAAAGTTCCGGTTAAGAAACAGCTGGAGCAGCTAATCCTTGATTTAAACAAAGCGGAAGTGATCGCCAATAGTTTTATTTCCAACATGTCATTTTCGGAAGGGGCAGTGTCTGCAAACGGTGGCAGTCCAGAATCGACTGAGGAAGGCGAAGGTGTTTCGCTTCCAGACGGCATTAAAAAGCTAACCGTCAATCTTTCCGTTACTTCACCCAATTATCCTCAATTAATGAAGTTTCTTGATACGTTGGAAAGGTTGAATCGTCGTGTTGTCATTGAATCGGTTTCCTTTTCTGGCGGCAGTGAGTTAACGAATGTTGATCAGGAAGAGGAGAACATTTCCTACTCTCTGACTTTATCTGCTTTTTACATGCCAGAGCTTGAAGATTTGCAAGATCCGCTTCCAGAGTTAAATGTTCCGGCTCCTAGCAATAAAAAGAACCCATTTGCTAGTTTTGCTGATTTGCCGCAATAAAATCTAGTGAAAAATTTGACGAAATCTTCGTGAACAAGACGACAAAAGTCTTGTTCTTTTTTTATGCGAATATGGTAGGATGAAACAAATTTAACTGCCAACCGAGGGGGGCTGAAATTGGACAAGCAAAAAACAATTACGATAAAGATTAACGGTCAGGAACGTTCAAATATGCATGATAAGGCTGAAATAGAGTCATCGCCACAAAAGGGAAACGAGTCAACTTCGGCCCCGAAAATCACCGCATGGAATGAAACGGCAGCAAGTAAGGAATCCGCGGACGATCATTTCGACTGGGTTCTTCCGGATCCAACAGCTGTAGATGAAAACAACAAAAAAATCTCCTCAAAGCCACAGGATGCCAAAGTCAAACAGAAGCCATTTCGTCTCCCGGCAATCAAAAAAATGGGGAATCAACCCCCGTTTCTCACGCGCATTTTATTGAATGTCGCGTTGGCAGTAGTTGTCGGTTTAGGTTTTGGTCTCATCATTTTAAATACAGTTACTTCAAAGCCTCAAGAAGGAGTTCAGCCGAATATAACTCCGCCTAGCTCTGAGGTTCCAGCAAATTCAGATACAGCGACCGGCGAGTTGGCAGCATCGTCAACATTTGTCGTTCAAGGGGGGGTATTTTCTACTAAAGAAGCGGCAGATCGCGGTGTGGAATCGTTAGCGGGGAAAGGAATTCATGCCCAATCTGTTCCGAGCAATGGCAACTATGCGTTATTGCTCGCTACTGCTCCTACGCTTGAAGACGCAAAAACGGTTGCAGCTGAGCTTGAAAGCAAGGGGGCTGAAGTGTTTGCCAAGCCATATGAACTTCCGGAGAAAAACCTGCAAAATATTAATGCTCAAGAAAGTGGTGTGTTGACGAATGCAGCTGAGCTGTTTACTTTGCTCTCGGCCGGGATTTCTGCTAATTCTGACTCAGCTAGTAAGGTCGAAACTCATTTGGCGCAGCTAGAAACGATTGCCGAATCAAGTCTGGAAAATAACGAGATTCTTGCCTTAAAGGCAGGGCTGGAAAGCGGAGCGAAAGCGTTTTTAGCAAATAATCATGAGGGACTGCAAACAGCAAATTTATCGGTCATTGCCGTTTGGCAGATGATTGGGGAGTAAATGATCCTCGTATATTTTCTGGGAAATAGTCGAAAATAACAAGGTCCATTCGATCTTGTTATTTTCTTTTGAAAAGATTGTCGGGACTTGCGAAGTTTGTTACGATAAACATGTATCTCCCCAATAACAATTTTTATGAAAGGTGATGTTATGCAAAGACTTATTTTGGCCTCATCTTCTCCACGGCGGAAAGAGCTTCTTGAAAATCTCCACTTAAACTTTGAAATTTCCAGTTCAAATGTTGATGAAAGTTTCGACCCAAAGTTAACACCTCCAGAAATTGTTATGGAACTGGCAGCGCGTAAAGCCCGATTTATAGCAGAAAAGCAACCGAATGCTTATGTGATCGGCTCTGATACGGTTGTCGAATTAAACGGAAAGATTCTCGGAAAACCTCAGGACCATCATGATGCTTACTCGATGTTAGCTGAACTTTCCGGAAAGACACATTCCGTCTTTACAGGGGTGTCGATTTTCTCGCCAACGAAAGAAACCCAGTTTTACGAAAAAACAGATGTGACGTTTTGGGAGCTGTCACATGAAGAAATAGAATTCTACATTCAGAGCGGCGAACCTTTTGATAAGGCAGGAAGCTATGGAATTCAGCAGTTAGGTAGTTATTTCGTACGGGAAATAAAGGGCGATTATTTTGCAGTGGTCGGCTTACCTGTAGCTAGAACTGTCCGTGAACTAAAGAAATCTGGTTATCTCTTTCCTTATTGACCCCGCAACAGCGTTCTTATGAATCAGCTTCCTATAACGAAATGATAGGGAGGAATATGCGAGTGTCAACGACTTCGATAATGATTAAAGATTATCCACAACAGGAACGTCCACGGGAACGATTTATTCAAAATGGACCGCAAAGTTTGGCCAATCATGAGTTGATTGCCCTCATTCTTGGAACGGGCACGAAGAAAGAATCGGTTCTACAGCTTGCGAACCGCTTGCTGACAGAATTCGACGGATTAAGATTGCTTAAAGATGCGACATTAGAAGAATTAACGGCGATTAACGGCATTGGCCAAGCGAAAGCGATTCATCTCCTGGCGGCTGTTGAAATTGGCCGCAGACTAGCCAGTCATACGAATCATGACCGTTATGTGATTCGCTCACCAGAAGATGGGGCGAATTTTTTAATGAATGATATGAAATTTCTTTCCCAAGAACATTTTGTCTGCCTCTACTTAAATACAAAGAACCACGTCATTCACCACCAAACCGTTTTTATCGGCAGCTTGAATGCGAGCATTGTCCATCCGAGGGAAGTGTACCGGGAAGCTGTTCGCCGTTCAGCTGCTTCAATAATTTGTGCCCATAACCATCCTTCCGGCGATGCGTCACCGAGCAGAGAAGATATTGAGGTGACGAAGCGTTTAGTAGAGTGCGGCAAAATGCTAGGGATCGAGTTGCTTGACCATTTAATCATTGGTGACAATAAATATGTAAGTTTAAAAGAAAAAGGCTATGTTTGATACTAGGATTTTATTTATCGTTAGGATATAATATATCTTATGGTTTTTGCACGAGGATGAAGACATCATGCCAAGTTAACAACTAAACAGAACCGAACATATAGATAGCATTTTGTTATGAAAGGGAGATACACGCTATGCTAGGAATTGGGACAAGGGACCTGGGAATTGACTTAGGGACTGCAAATACACTTATTTATGTAAAAGGAAAAGGAATTGTTTTAAGAGAACCTTCTGTAGTCGCGTTTCAAACAGATACAAAGTCAATTGTCGCTGTAGGAAATGATGCTAAAAATATGATTGGCCGGACTCCAGGAAACGTTGTTGCCCTTCGTCCAATGAAGGATGGTGTCATCGCTGATTATGAAACGACAGAAACGATGATGAAATACTATATAAAGCAAGCAACGAAAAATAAAGGATTATTTGCCGGCAAACCATATGTAATGATTTGTGTACCTTCGGGAATTACAGCGGTTGAAGAGCGCGCTGTCGTTGATGCTACTCGCCAGGCAGGTGCGAGAGATGCGTTTACAATTGAAGAACCATTTGCAGCAGCGATCGGAGCGAATTTACCTGTTTGGGAACCGACAGGAAGTATGGTTGTTGATATCGGCGGGGGAACGACAGAAGTAGCGATTATTTCTCTCGGAGGAATCGTTACATCACAATCGATTCGCATTGCTGGAGATGAGATGGATGACAGCATTATCAATTATATTCGTAAAAATTATAATTTGATGATTGGTGAACGGACGGCAGAATCGATTAAAATGGAAGTCGGTGCAGCAGGAGACCCAGAAGGAATTGAAAACATGGAAATCCGCGGTCGTGATTTGTTAACAGGACTGCCGAAAACAATTGAAATTACCGCGGAGGAAATCTCTAGTGCATTGCATGATACAGTCTATGCAATTGTCGATGCAGTAAAGCTAACACTCGAAAACACACCTCCAGAACTTGCGGCTGACATTATGGATCGAGGAATTGTGTTAACAGGCGGCGGAGCATTGCTTCGTAATCTTGATAAAGTCATTGCTGAGGAGACAAAAATGCCGGTTTTAATCGCCGAAGATCCTCTCGACTGCGTCGCCATCGGTACTGGAAAAGCCCTTGACAACATCGACATATTTAAAAACAGAGCAAAAGAATCCAGATAAAAGAAATTTAGCTTCTCAGAAGATAAATGAAAAAGCGGGAGACAGCTGCATATCATTGCAAGCTGCTCCAGCTTTGAAAAAACAACCTATATTAAATACAGAAATTTGAGGTGTAAAAAGTGCCACAGTTCTTTCTTAATAAACGCTTGATTATATTGCTTGTCAGCATTATTATTCTCGTGGCATTAATTGGGTTCTCATTAAGAGATCGGGATGAATTAACATGGCCGGAGAAATTTGTTAAAGATACAACCGGCTGGGTTCAAAACCTTGTTTCAACACCGACTCAATATGTAGTCGGTCTTTTTGAGAATATGAAAGACTTACAGAATACATATGAAGAAAATAAAGAATTAAAGAAACATCTAGAAGATATGGCTCGGCTTGAGGCAAAAGTATACTCGCTTGAAAAGGAAAATGACGAGTTAAAGGAAATTCTTGAGATTGAAGGCTCTATTGGCGACTATGATCCGATGCAAGCAACGGTCATTTCCCGAAGCCCTGATCGCCTTTGGCATGAACTAATCATTATCAATCGCGGTTCTTCCCATGGGGTTGAAAAGAACATGGCAGTGATGACAGCGAAAGGCTTAATTGGAAAAGTAAAAAGTGTTACTCCTTTTACTTCAACGGTGCAATTATTAAGTGCACTCGATCCAACCAATCGGATTTCGGCTGCTCTGCAAGGGGATAAAAAACTGTTTGGAACAATTGAAGGCTATGATAAAGAAAATGAGTGGCTGCTTTTAAAGGGATTGCCAGTGGATGCCGAACTTGAAAAAGATCAATTGGTCGTCACATCGGGGATGGGTGGCGTTTTCCCAGGGGATGTGCCAATCGGAAATGTCGTTGACGTTGTCTCTGATCAATTTGGTTTAAATCAGACTGCCTACGTAAGGCCTTCTGCTGATCTGTATAAAATTGAACATGTAATGATTCTTCGAAGAGGAATGGCAGTACCAGAAACAACAGCAGACGAAGACGAGGAGGGAGAAAGCCTGTGAAGCGATTGATAATCCCTCTATTGCTTCTTTTCCTGTTTGTATTTGAAGGGCTTTTTACCCAGTTGTTTCCTGCTGACCTATTTAATGGCCATTTTATTTTTGTCCCGCGTTTTTTAATCATTGCCCTGTTTTTTTTGAGTATTTATGGCGATTCAAAACATGGGATTTTGTATGGTTTCCTCTTTGGGTTATTGTTTGATATCGTGTATACCGAAATTATCGGCATTTATCTTTTCTTATTCCCTTTGGTCATTACGATTTTTTTGAATGTAATGAAAATCATTCAAACGAATATCATCCTAGTTTCATTTGCTTCAATTCTATGTATTGCTTTGTTGGAAATGAGTGTATATGTGTTGAATCTATTGATTCATATTACAAATATAAGCTTTTCTGCATTCCTGGATATGCGTTTAATTCCCACTTTAATCTTAAATGTAATCTTCGTTCTATTGACAGCTTATCCAATTAAACGGCAGAGTGAGAAATATGCTGAGACTTTACGGAATGATTAAGGCTTTAATCAATATCAATAAAATAGCAGAGAAAAATAAATGGAATGCCATATATAGAAAGGAATTCATGAAGAAATGTCGAATTCTTTTTATCATTGAGGTGAACATCTAGTATGAATAATGCACAAAATGTGACGATTAAAGGGACGAAAGACGGATTGACGCTCCATCTCGATGATACATGTTCCTATGAAGAGTTAAAGAAAGAGCTGGATCGGAAAATTTCAAGCTCAAGCTATATGCAGGAAGAAGATAAATTAATTACGGTGAAAGTCGAAGTGGGCAATCGGTATTTAACGGTCGCGCAGCAGGAAGAGCTTAAAGAGTTGATTCGGCAAAAAAGACACCTAATTGTAGATGAAATAAAAACAAATGTAGTGACAAAAGAGGAAGCGGAACAGCTGCGGCAAGAACAGCAAATCGTCACGATTGCACGCGTGATTCGGTCCGGACAAGTTGTTGAAGTAACAGGGGATTTACTGTTAATTGGCGATGTGAATCCTGGGGGAACGGTAAAAGCGAGCGGGAATATTTTTATTATGGGTACTTTAAAGGGAATTGCGCATGCAGGCTGTAATGGCAATGATGAGGCAGTCATTGCCGCATCAGTCATGAAACCATCGCAGCTGAGAATCAGTGAATGCATTAATCGTGCACCAGATCAAAGTTCGGATGATGACTCGAAAATGGAATGTGCTTACATAGCCAATAATAAACAAATCATTGTTGATAGATTACAAGTTTTAATTCAACAGAGACCAAACTTAACTAGATTCGAAGGAGGCCGCTAGAGTGGGGGAAGCAATTGTTATAACATCTGGAAAAGGCGGGGTCGGAAAAACAACAACTTCTGCTAATATAGGGACATCTTTGGCCCTTCAAGGCAAAAGAGTCTGTCTTGTTGATACAGATATTGGTCTGAGAAATTTAGACGTCGTAATGGGACTTGAAAACCGAATTATCTATGATTTGGTTGATGTGATTGAGGGGAGATGTAAAGTTCATCAAGCGCTCGTTAAAGATAAGCGTTTTGAAGATCGATTATATTTGCTTCCAGCTGCGCAAACAACGGATAAGACAGCTGTGGAGCCTGAACAAATGAAAAAATTAATCAATGAACTAAAGCAAGATTACGATTATATTATTATTGATTGTCCCGCTGGGATTGAGCAAGGCTATAAAAATGCGATTGCTGGAGCAGATAAGGCAATTGTTGTGACTACTCCCGAAATCTCAGCTGTGCGAGATGCGGACCGAATTATCGGACTTCTCGAAAAAGAAGAACATATGGAGTCGCCAAAGCTTGTTATTAACCGAATACGCAGCCATATGATGAAGAGCGGTGACATGCTTGACGTCGATGAAATTACCACTCATTTATCAATCGACTTAATAGGGATTGTAGCGGATGACGATGAAGTAATTAAAGCGTCTAATCATGGTGCACCAATTGCCTTAAACCCTAATAATAGAGCATCCGTAGCTTATCGGAACATCGCAAGACGAATCCTCGGTGAATCTGTGCCACTGCAACAACTTGATTCTGAAGATAAAGGTGTATTTTCTAAGCTAAAGAAATTTTTTGGTGTTCGCTAATGAAAAAGATTTAAATCTCTTAGGGATCGAACCTAGGAGATTTTTTTGTTCCTAAAAAAGGAAGTATATTATTATGGGTCTATCAGAGTCATTCATGCTGTGGTATTTTCGTTATATGGAGACACATTTGATCGAAGAGATTCGTAAGCTTTTTTGAACGATAATGCTGGTAACGAGTTTTTTAATCCAAGTACTCGTATTAAAAACACCAAATTTCTTTGATATATTGCTAGTACTCGTAATAAAACGCTGTAAAATGAAGGGTTAATCCGAGTACTAGCAATAAAATGAGGTCAGATGGTCGATTTAATCCCTGTACTAGCAATAAAAAACGGCCAAAAACCTGTTTCATCCAAGTACTAGCAATAAAACAGCCATATAATCACGGTTAATCCCAGTACTAGCAATAAAACACAACCTATTGTATGAACTATCCACCTCTTTAATTCAAGTACTGTGAATAAAAAGCCAAGCCCTTCATTCACATAATCAAACGAGTTGTTAATTAACCATAGAGAACTATGTAGGTGGTACGTTTATTTTTTGGAAAAATCATTTCATGTCCTCCTGTGAGCATTTTGCAGTTCTCCCTTATAACCCGAAGAAACGTTAATTTAACTAGAGTATATACCATTGGATAAAAGGACCGGGCGATTTTGCCCGGTTTTACTTAATTCTCTTTTCCGCTTGTCATACTTGTCCGTTCTTGTACATATATTGTACAAACTGCCCAAATAAGGAATGGTGAGGTTAGATGGGGTCAAGAGCAGATGATATTCGCAAAAGAATGGCCAAGCGTAAAAAGGATAGGGAGAGAGTGGAAAAGCGGGTTCAGACCCATGTACTGCCAGAAACCGAAGAGCTGTACGGATACGAAAAACTCCCTTCTTATGATCCAGGGTCAGGAAAAAACATTCATCCATTGTTTCAAAAAGAAGTGTTTATGTTTAAAATTCTTGCTTCCGCTTGTCTCGTCCTCATTGTGGCCATCATATTTCGCAGTGAAACAGAACGAGTTGAACCAGTAAAACAATTTGTTCAGACGACATTAGAGAGTGAGTTTCAATTCGCTGCAGTGTCCCAGTGGTACGAAGATCAGTTTGGAAAGCCGCTTGCACTTTTGCCAGTAGAGAATTCAAGAAAACTTCAGGACAATGACTATGGAACGCAGTATGCACTTCCAGCATCAGGTAGAATTCTTGAGGACTTCGGTCATAATGGACAAAGAATCACCATTGAAACGGGGAAGGGCGCAACCGTTGAAGCGATGAACGAAGGACTTGTTCGTTTTGTAGGGACGAAAGAGGGGTTTGGAAACACGGTTATTATCCAACACGGGGATAAAAGTGAGTCATGGTATGGAAACTTAGCTGAAATTGATGTGAATGTTTATCAGTACATCGACAAAGGAGCTTCCGTTGGTAAAGCTTCAACTGTTGCGGAGGGGGAGAAGGCGACCTTCTTTTTTGCGATAAAAAAAGGCGATGATTTTGTTGATCCCATTGAGGTGATCAAGTTTGAATAAGACAATTAGCCTTTTTAAGAAAGTTTATATCCATCCGCTCCTATGGGTAGTTGTTGCGATTGCGATTGCAACCGCTCATTTTATTGAGCTGTCATTATTGCTGCTTATCATCTTTATTCACGAGATGGGTCATGCAGCGGCAGCTTCTTTTTTTTCGTGGAGAATTAAGAAAATTTCACTTTTGCCATTCGGTGGAGTTGCCGAAATGGATGAGCATGGAAATCGTTCACTGTATGAGGAGGCAGTTGTTGTCGCAGCAGGGCCTTTACAGCATTTATGGATGTTTGTTGTTGCCTATGCTTTATATACGCTGGGCTTTATTCCAGACTATTGGTATGCTAGGTTTATCGAGTTTAATATGATGGTGCTTTTGTTTAATCTTTTGCCTGTATGGCCACTTGATGGAGGAAAGCTGCTTTTTTTGCTGCTTAGTTTTAGAAAAGCATTTCCGCACGCACATCAACTAACGATTTACTTATCAGCATTTTCGTTGCTTCTGTTTACAATTGCCGTTCTCATACTCGGTCCATTCACATTAAATGTGTTTATTATTGTTGTATTTCTTAGCTTTTCGCTCATTTATGAGTGGAGGCAGCGCCGGTACGTCTTCCTTCGCTTTCTAATGGAAAGGTATTATGGAAATCAGGGGGATTTTCGTTTGCTCATGCCGCTCAATGTATCCGCAGATGAAGAACTGAGCGCAGTGCTTGAGCAGTTTCAGCGTGGGTGTAAACATCAGGTTATTGTGAAAAACAAGAATGGAACGGAAGCGGCACTTGATGAAAATGAATTGCTACATGTATATTTCTCTGAAAAGAATGTTCAAGCGAAAATGGGCGACTTAGTATTTCCGTATTAAAGTTACGATGGGTTTGCAAGAAATAGCAGGAAAATAGGATAATAAATAAACAGGGATTCCTTGTCCCTGTTTATTTATTTTTAAAAGTTTGGAGTAGGTACTGTGGATAGATTGGTCATTAATGCGTTAACGAGAGAGAAACGATTTGCCTTGTTAAAAAACGACAAGCTCGAACGACTTTACATCGAGCAGCCTAAACATAAATCTTTAGTCGGTGATCTTTTTCTTGGTACGGTTGAAAAAGTAATCCCAGGGATGAACGCTGCGTTTGTCGATTTTGGTGAGGAGAAAAAGGGATTTCTTTATCGAGATAAAGTTCCTAAATATGTTTTGGACGAAAACAAAGAAAAAAAACAGCGAAATATTTCTGCCTTTCTCCACCAAGGAGAGAAGCTGCTTGTGCAAGTCGAAAAAGATGCTGCTGGGACGAAAGGAGCGAGGTTATCAGCAATTATTGAATTGTCAGGGAAACATATCATCTATATGCCCACTGGAAAATATATCGCGGTTTCGAAAAAGCTAGCAGATCCAAAGGCAAAAAAATGTTTGCGTGAGTTTGGTGAGCAGCTAAAAACTGGAACGGAAGGATTGATTTTCCGAACAAGCTCGGCGCATGTACAGGAAGACATACTGGAACGTGAATTAAATGACTTACGCGAGCAGTATCAACAGCTTGAGAAGCGTGCAAAAAACATGAGAAAGCCTGGATTAATCGAGGCGTATGATGCTTTTTATGATGAACTAATACAAACGATGGACAATATGTCTGCGGGAGAAGTGATCATCGACGATTTACCTTTGAAGAAAAAGCTCGAACAATATGGCCAGCATCTCGATGTAAGCTATTATCATGACAAGGAAAACATTTTTTCTGTTTATGAACTTGAAAAAGAAATTGAACGAGCAATGAGGAAAACAGTCTGGCTTGAGAATGGTGCCTATTTGATCTTTGATGAAGCAGAGGCGTTAACAATCGTTGATGTGAATACAGGAAAATATTCGGGGAAAACGGAATTAACAGAAACGGTTTTCAAAACAAATAAACTAGCGGCTGTTGAGGTTGCTCGCCAGCTTCGGCTCCGTGATATTGGCGGCATGGTCCTCATCGATTTTATTGATATGAAAGATGTTTCAGACAGGGAAGCAGTTGTAAAAGTGATGGAAACTTCGCTTGCTGAAGATGGACGCAGAACGAGAATTATTGGCTTTACCGAACTGGGGATTCTTCAATTAACTCGAAAGAAAACAAAGCTCTCTATCTCTGAAGCTCTAACAACGAGTTGTCCGACTTGCACCGGAACAGGGAAAGTATTAAGTGCTGAGACTGTCGCTTTTCGCCTTGAGCGTGAGTTGTGGGAATACCGGCACGTCGATGAAGAGGCTGTTTTCATTGCAGCGACACCGGACGTGATCGAAGTATTTTCGGGAAACGGAAATGTTCATCGCTCGAGAATCGAAGAGAGTGTTGGCTTGAAAATTGTTTGGAGTGAGACATCTGCTTCTAAGCCTGAATATCGAATTTTACAGCTAGGATCAACAGCTGAATTCGCTCGCAAAGGAAGAAAAGAAACTTAATAATCCATTGACACATATTCAACTCTATGATAGTATTTTTATGTTATGTTTGTAGCGCACCCGTGCTACAACCGCACAGACCAGGTAACGATAAGATTTGCTTTTTATGAGCAAACGCCTGCGGATGGCGAGTCTGAGTCTAAGAGGAGGTGCAGTGGAATGTACGCAATTATCGAAACTGGTGGTAAGCAAATTCGTGTAGAGGAAGGACAAGCAATCTACATTGAAAAGCTTAACGCAGAAGCTGGTGAAACAGTTACTTTTGACAAAGTTCTTTTTGTTGGTGGAGATAACGTGAAAGTAGGAAGCCCGGTTGTTGAGGGTGCTTCTGTTTCGGCTAAAGTTGAAAAACAAGGCCGTCAAAAGAAAATCATCGTTTTCAAACTCAAAGCGAAGAAGAACTACCGTAAAAAGCAAGGTCATCGTCAACCATACACTAAAGTTGTCATTGAAAAAATCAATGCCTAAGGTTGGCTAACATGATTGACGCTGTCATTTATCGTACAGAGTCCGGTGCCATTCATTCTTTTGCGATTAGCGGCCATGCATTTTATGCGGAACGGGGTCAAGATATCGTCTGTGCAGGCGTATCTGCTGTATCCGTTGGAGCGATAAATGCTGTGCATGCCTTAACCGGTGTCACTCCTGAGATTGATCATGATGAAGACGGATTTCTCCGCTGTACATTGCCGGAAAGTCTTCCGAGCCGTATAAATGAGAAAGTTCAACTTCTTCTCGAGGGAATGGTTGTCTCATTGCAGACGATTGAGGAAAATTATCGAGAACACATAAAAATAACCTTCAAAAAGTAGGAGGTGGAATACATGTTATTAAAATTGGATCTTCAGTTGTTCGCTTCTAAAAAAGGAGTAGGTTCTACGAAGAACGGACGTGACTCTCACTCGAAGCGCCTTGGTGCTAAGCGTGCAGACGGTCAATTCGTTTCTGGTGGTTCTATCCTTTACCGTCAACGCGGTACAAAAATTTACCCAGGTGTAAACGTGGGTAAAGGTGGCGACGATACACTATTTGCGAAGGTTGACGGCGTAGTTAAATTCGAACGCCTTGGCCGCGACAAAAAGCAAGTGAGTGTTTACCCAGTTGCTCAAGAAGCTTAAGTTGTTAAAAGAAACCCTAAACGGAATGTTTATGGGTTTCTTTTTTTCCTAACGCATAAGTGCAACTACGCCTCTGTCTTCGCCTTTAGGGCTCGCCAATCGGCGAGTTTTCTTTATCTTCTTTACTACCAAAGTCTACATTTTCCTCCTGATTTTGCTTACCTTTTCAAGCTTTTTTGTTATACTAACGTAAGATAGTTTTTACGATTAGGAGCATTTGTATGAAAAAAGAGTGGGATACGTTAGAGGTATTGAAACATGCACGACATGATTGGTTAAATAAACTGCAATTAATTAAAGGGAATTTGTCATTAAATAAGGTTGATCGGGTAAAGGAAATTATTGAAGAAATCATTCTAGATGCGAGACAAGAAACGATGGTAACGAATCTTAATCTTCCTCAATTCGCTTCTACATTGTTAACCTGCAATTGGGAACAACATTATTTTCTACTTGATTATGAGGTGGCCGATTTTCCTCGAAATCACAAACTTGACGATCAATTGCTTTCGCAATGGCTCAACCAACTGTTTGAAGTCCTCGATAAGTCAATTGAAAAATATCACGAAAATCATCTCTCAGTCACGATCCAAGCGAAAGAGGAGGAGGCCCATTTCTTTTTTGATTTTAGCGGTCTGATTACCAATCCTACTTCCTTGTTTCAATTTCTCGAAGAAACGTTTGATTCGTCGCTTAAAATTAACGTAATAGATAAAACAGAAGAGGAACTCTCATTTGAGGTTTTTACGAACCCTTCATAAAGGGTATGATAATATTGAATTTCAACTTATAGGTAAAATCTAAATTTCATATAGGACAGGTGGTATTTAAATAAATGTTTGTCGATCAAGTAAAAGTATATGTTAAGGGTGGCGATGGTGGCAACGGAATGGTTGCTTTCCGTCGGGAAAAATATGTCCCAAACGGTGGCCCTGCAGGTGGCGATGGTGGGAAGGGCGCGGATGTTGTATTTCAGGTGGAAGAAGGCCTGCGTACGCTAATGGATTTTCGATATCAGCGCCATTTTAAAGCACCACGTGGAGAACATGGCATGTCAAAAAATCAGCATGGGAAAAATGCGAAAGATATGGTTGTTAAGGTTCCACCTGGAACTGTCGTTACCGACGCAGAGTCGGGTGAGGTCATTGCCGATTTAACGGAACATGGGCAGCGAGCGGTCATTGCTAGAGGAGGACGTGGTGGCAGAGGGAACAGCCGGTTTGCCACGCCAGCGAACCCAGCACCAGAATTGTCAGAGAATGGCGAACCAGGTCATGAAAGGGATGTTGTCCTTGAATTGAAGCTGCTTGCTGATGTAGGACTTGTCGGCTTTCCGAGCGTTGGGAAATCGACGTTATTATCTGTCGTATCCGCAGCTCGTCCGAAGATTGCAGAATATCATTTTACAACCATTGTTCCAAACCTCGGTATGGTCGAGACAGAAGATGGCCGGAGCTTTGTCATGGCTGACCTGCCTGGATTAATTGAAGGTGCTCATTCTGGTGTTGGTTTAGGTCATCAATTTTTACGACATATTGAAAGAACGAGAGTCATCATTCATGTTATTGACATGGCCGCGGTTGAAGGTCGAGACCCGTTTCAAGATTATTTAATCATTAATAAAGAGTTAGAGGAATACAATCTTCGTTTAACTGAGCGTCCACAAATTATTGTCGCTAATAAAATGGACATGCCTGATGCAGCTGAAAACCTTCAAAATTTTAAAGAGAAATTAACAGATGATCACACAATCTTTCCAATCTCGGCGTTTACGAGAGAAGGCTTGCGTGAATTGTTATTTGCAATTGCTGATAAGCTTGAACAAACCCCTGAATTTCCATTGCTTGAAGAAGTGGAAGAAAATACGGAGATCAATCGGGTCATTTATAAACATGAAGAGGATAAAGATAAATTCACGATTACAAGAGATTCAGATGGGACGTTCGTCATTGCTGGCGCAACCATTGAGAAAATGTTTAAAATGACAAATTTTGCTAGTGAAGAGTCAACCCGAAAATTTGCTCGTCAAATGCGAGGGATGGGGATTGATGATGCTCTCCGTGAACGCGGAGCGAAGGACGGAGATACGGTACGGATCCTCAAATATGAATTTGAGTTCGTAGAGTAACAACGGGGTGGAGAAATGAAGCTTAACAATGATGATAAGAAATTTTTTCTTGTCAGAGAAGATGTGCTTCCGGAGGCAATGAAAAAAACTTTAGAGGCGAAGGAAATGATCGAGCGCGGCAAAGCCGACTCAGTATGGGATGCGGTTCAGCGTGTGGATTTAAGCAGAAGTGCTTATTATAAATATCGTGATACCGTTTATCCCTTTCACACAGTGGTCAAAGAGCGAATCATAAGCTTGTTTTTTCATCTTGAAGATCGTTCTGGTACATTATCTGAATTGCTAAGTCTCGTCGCTTTCTCAGGCTGCAATGTCTTGACAATTCACCAGACAATTCCATTACAAGGAAGAGCGAATGTCACATTAAGCTTGAATATAGGGGATATGAAGCTTGAAATGGATGAATTGCTCGCAAGGCTGCGCAAACTAGAATTCGTTGAAAAAGTTGAGGTCCTCGGATCAGGTGCCTAATATAATCAGTGTTTAGTCAGTGGGAACACCCCATTGACTAACATTTATTTTTTGAAAAATGGAATAGTTCTTTTTTGGGAGAGTGGAGAAATTGAAAATAAGTTTTTTAGGGCCAAAGGCCACTTTTACGGATGTCGCTGTTCGGCGTTTGTTTCCATACGTAGAAGCAACACCGTTTGTAACGATTCCACAATGCATCGATGCGGTAGCGGATGGTAGCTCAGATTTCGCTCTCGTACCGATTGAAAATGCACTTGAAGGTTCTGTTAATATTACAATGGATTATTTAATTCATGAAGTGTCCCTACATATTATTGGGGAGGCTACAGCACCGATCAAACAACATTTAATGGTTCATCCCGATAATCAAAACGACTGGAAGGAAACAAAATTGATCATGAGTCATTCACATGCATTAGCGCAATGTCATAAATTCCTTCATCGCGAAATGCATGGGATTGCCAGTGAAGGAATGACATCTACGGCTGCCGCTGCCAAGTATGTGAAAGAGTATCCTGAGCAGCCATTAGCAGCAATTGCAAATTCACTTGCTGCAGAAGAATATGGATTAGTGATCGTTCAAGAGGATATTCATGACTTTAATTATAATCATACTCGTTTCGTTGTCTTATCAAGGGAAGAGCGTCCAATGCCACAAACAGCGGTGCTAACTAGCGGCGAAAAGACGACGCTCGTCGTTACACTCCCATCCAATCGGACCGGGGCACTTCACCAAGTGCTTTCAGCGTTTTCTTGGCGTAACTTAAGTTTATCTAAAATTGAATCTCGTCCGACGAAAACAGGTCTTGGTAATTATTTTTTCATTATCGATATTGAACAAAGTATGGATGAAGTTCTGATTCCAGGGGCAATAGCTGAACTTGAAGCACTAGGTTGCACAGTGAAAGTACTTGGAAGCTATCCATCTTTCAAACTATAAAACCTCATTTCTATAAAGACAAGTGACGATTATTTGTTAACAAAAATAACAGGCGGAACACTCATTTTAAAAAAGTGTTCCGCCTGTTGTTTTAAAGGTTAATAAGGAAATTTGCTCTTCTCATAGCTTTCTCAGCTTCGTCGAGTACTTTCTCCGTTTCAGCTTGAATCGTATGGAGATGAATGCCATTCGTTAATTCAAGAAGATATCCTCCATTTGTTTTTTTTATCTTCTCCATAAAGTGTTTTACTTGTAGTCGATTGGAAACCATAATGGAGGCAGTCAAATCACCATATACGGGGTGTTCAATACGGACATCTTTTACTGTGACCCCATGGTCGACAAGTAAATTTAATTCATCCTCCGTTTCTTCAGGCAAATGACTGCAAGCGATTGTTCGTTCCACAAGAGTGGTAGATGAGGAGGGACGCATATAAAGGTACCCTTGACTCGTTGCAATAATCGGTTCGTTTTTCGCTTTTAAAAGGGTTATATCATTAACAATCACTTGGCGGCTAACATTTGCTTTTGCTGCTAATTCACCTCCAGTGACAGGGGTACTGCTTGATTTTAACAGGTTTAATAAGAGGATTCTTCGTTCATCGCCTAATATCTTTTTTTGTGCTTTCATTTTTTCCTCTCCTTCATCGGCTTCGTGTAAATTGTAACATATGGCTATTTAAAATTTCATTTCCGGTTAGTCCCGCAGCTGGAGAAGTAGTTGAGCCAATTTTTTCACATCTGCCTCTGTTGTTTGTCTCCCGAAGGAAATCCGGAAAAACTCCTTTGCCATTTTTCCGTCAATCCCCATCGCAGTCATCGTTTTAGATGGTTCCAATAAGCCGGTATGACAAGCTGTTCCGGTTGAAACTGCATAGCCATTTCGATTGCATTCGAGCATCATCCATTGGCCTTCTTTCCCATGAATTCTCATTCCAATGATGTGAGGCAATTGTCGGTTATCCTCCAAGTGATAAATGGTTACTTGTTCCTTAAACTCATTAAAATGGTTTAAAAATAAATTTCTTAACGAAGTATAATGGCTTCGTTCTTTCTGTAGTTTATTAATGGCTTTCTGGGCAGCGCTCGTCATTGCGATGATTCCGGGAACATTAACTGTTCCGGGACGAAAGCCTTTTTCATGGGTTGTACCAGTTAGGAACGGTTTCCGGGGATGGCGTGGGTTCACGAAAGCTACGCCTGTACCTTTTGGTCCGTAAAACTTATGACCGGAAATTGACAGCGCATCAACAGCTGAGGCAACTTCTTGTATCTCTACTTTTCCAAAACTTTGAACACAATCGCATTGAATAAAAATTCCCTTTTCTTTACATTTAGTGCTAATTTCGATGATTGGTTGCAATGTTCCAATTTCTGGGTTTGCATGTTGGATGGAAACAAGTACGGTATCCTTTCTTATTGCCTGTTCTACATCGGCAACATTAATGACTCCTTCAGCATTCAATGGTAAATACGTAATTTCATATCCTTCTTCTTCAAGTTTTTTCATCACGTTTATAACGGATGAATGTTCAGCTATGTTCGTAATAATATGCCGCCCTTTGCTCTTCGTGGCTGATAATAAAGCATATATGGTTAATAAGTTGCTTTCTGAACCTCCAGATGTGAAAAAGACGCCATCTCGTTGAACATTTAACAGCTTTGCCATTTCCATCCGGCAGTTTTCAAGAATCTCTTGAGCATGTGAGCCAATGTCATGAAGGCTCTGACTATTTCCGGAGTAATCTGTTGCTGCTTTTACATATAATTCTGCTGCGTCGTGATCGAGCGGACAGCTTGCTGCATAATCAAAATATTTCATGGTCACAGCTCCTAAAATATAAAAATATCTTGTCATTAGTTTAAATCTATGTAAATATAAGTGTCAAGACACCTGTAATATCAGGAGGTAAGAAAAAACATGAAAAGAACAAATGTGTTGATTGTCGGAAGCGGGATTGCTGCTCTACAGTTAGCATCTACGATAAAGAATTATTTTAATGTGATAGTTCTCACAAAGTCAAATATTACAAAGGGGAATTCACATTTGGCTCAAGGAGGGGTAGCTGCTGCAATTAGTGAAGGGGACCACCCTGATCTCCACTATCATGATACTTTAGAGGCGGGGCGTTATCATAATGATCATGAGGCAGTTAGGTCAATGACGGAGGAAGCACCTCACATAATTACAGAACTTGTTCAAGCTGGTTGTAGCTTTGATAAAACCGCAGATGGTTATCTGAAACTAGGGATGGAAGGAGCTCATTCACAAAAGAGAATCGTCCATAGTGGTGGCGATGCAACTGGTAAAGCCATCATCGAGTATCTTGTTTCTAAATTAGGCCCTAATATAACCGTTAAAGAAGACGTTTTTGTTTATGAGTTGCTAGTCAATCAATCTGGAAAATGTGTCGGAGTAAAAGCCAAGGTCTCTGACGGAACAAATGAACGTTTCTATGCAGACCATGTTGTCATTGCAACAGGGGGATGCGGACAGTTGTTCAGTTTCACATCGAATGCCGAAACGGTAACTGGGGATGGCTTAGCGCTAGCTTATCGTGCAGGAGCGGAGCTTGTGGATATGGAGTTTATTCAGTTTCATCCGACCCTGCTATTTGTGAATGGACAAACGAAAGGCCTTGTTTCTGAGGCTGTCCGCGGTGAAGGTGCAAAGTTAGTGACTGAAGATGGCAAATATATTATGGACGATGTTCATCCACTAAAAGATTTAGCACCAAGACATATCGTTTCTCAAACCATTTATGATTATTTAAAAGCAGGAAAACAAATCTATTTGGATATTCGTAACATTGATGAGTTTCCAGATCGATTTCCAACGGTTACGGCACTTTGCCGACAGTCAGGAATTGATGTGGAGAAGGGGAAAATCCCAGTTGCTCCTGGAAGTCATTTTTTAATGGGCGGGATTAAAACAGATCGTCTCGGGCGTACAAGTATTGATGGGTTATATGCGATTGGCGAAGCTGCTTGTACGGGTGTTCATGGTGCAAACCGCTTGGCGAGTAATTCATTGCTTGAAGGGTTAGTTTTTGGGAGACGACTTGGAAACTGGTTGAGCAGTTTTGAGCATAAAGAACGACCGAATCAAACAGAAGGAAAAAGCAGCAAGGTGAGCAAAGCAAAGAATTTATCTCTTCCAGATAAACAAGTATTACAGCAGACGATGATGGACCGCACCGGTATCATTCGGAATTCTCCAGCATTAACCATGCAGAAAAGCTGGTTGGAGTCTCATAATATTCATAGCTTACTAGATATGAGTTTAGATGATTATTCAACAGAAGAGATTACGAAAATCTTTATGCTTATTACCGCTTGGTTAATCACCGATGCTGCATTAGCCCGAACGGAAAGTAGGGGTGGGCATTTTCGTGTAGATTATCCGTTTGAGGATGACAAAAATTGGTTGAATAAGCGAATCATTTTTAAAAGAAAAAAGGTAAAGGATGGTCGTGTTGAACAAATTAAAACTGCGCTTACAACTTGAACAGTTTTTTCTAGAGGATATTGGAGATCGAGACGTTTCAAGTGATTTGATATTTGGGAAGGCTGGATCAGGAGAAATCGTGTTTATCGCAAAGGAATCAGGCGTATTTTGTGGAGAAGAGGTCATTCGAACAGGTTTCGAGTTATTAGACAAAACAAGTATTGTTGAAATGATGACCTCAGATGGACAACAAGTGGACAAGGGACAAAAGCTGGCCATCGTTAAAGGGAACATTGCCGAGTTGTTAAAGGGTGAAAGAGTGATCTTAAATCTAGTTCAGCGAATGTCTGGAATTGCAACGAAAACAAGGGAAGCGGTGCTGACCCTTGGAAGTGTTACCACTAGAATTTGTGACACGCGCAAAACAACGCCTGGGTTAAGAATGCTTGAGAAGTATGCCGTCCGTTGTGGGGGAGGATTTAACCATCGTTATGGGCTTTATGATGCGGTAATGATTAAAGACAACCATATTAGTTTTGCTGGCAGTATTACGAAAGCAGTGAGTGAGGTTAGAGAACAAATTGGACATATGGTGAAAATTGAGGTTGAAACGGAAACGAAAGAACAAGTGCTTGAAGCAGTTGCCTGCAAAGTGGACTGTATTATGTTTGATAATCGGACACCTGCTGAAATAAAGGAGTTTATTCCTCTTGTACCAGAAGGAATTATGACAGAGGCATCAGGCGGTATTACGTTAGACAATCTTTCAAGCTATCGTGAAACAGGTGTTGATTATATTTCCTTAGGGTTTTTAACCCATACTGTCAAAGCATTAGATATAAGTGTTAAGGTGAACATTTAAAAGGGGGAGTTTCAATGGATCTACTAAACACAATGCCGAAGGGGTTACCGGATAAATATCGACAGATGACAACCGAACAACTTGAAGCGAGAGTTAGAGAAATTAAGGAAAAGCTAGGAGATAAATTATTTATTCCTGGTCACCATTACCAAAAAGATGAAGTCATTCAATTTGCGGATGCGACGGGTGATTCATTGAAATTAGCCCAGTTATCAGCTGAAAACCGTGAGGCAGAGTTTATCGTCTTTTGCGGGGTCCATTTCATGGCAGAAACAGCTGATATTTTAACGACAAACGAGCAGAAAGTTTTTCTTCCTGATATGAGAGCTGGATGTTCAATGGCAGATATGGCGGATATTTATCAAACAGAACGAGCATGGGAAAAGCTAACTGACCTTTTTGGGGATACGATTCTGCCGTTAACTTATGTAAATTCAACAGCAGCGATTAAATCATTTGTTGGCGAGTATGGAGGAGCAACGGTTACCTCATCTAATGCCGAAAAGATGGTGCGTTGGGCGTTTTCACAAAAGGAAAGATTACTGTTCCTACCTGATCAACATCTCGGTCGGAATACTGCTTATAACATAGGAGTCGATTTAGATGAAATGGCCGTTTGGGATCCAATATCAAACGAGTTAGAGTTTAATGGTCCTATCGAAAATATAAAGGTTATTTTGTGGAAAGGGCATTGTTCCGTTCACGAAAATTTTACAGTTGAAAATATCCGTCAAGTTCGCAAAGACTATCCTGAAATGAAAATTATCGTTCATCCAGAATGCCGGCGCGAAGTTGTTGCTTTGTCCGATCTAGCCGGATCAACTAATTATATCATTCAGGCGATTGAAGCCTCACCTGCCGGTTCCTCATGGGCAATAGGAACGGAACAAAACTTAGTTATGCGAATCATCCAACAACATCCGGATAAAAAGATTGTTTCATTAAATCCGCATATGTGCCCTTGCTTGACGATGAATCGCATAGATTTGCCGCATCTACTCTGGAATCTTGAAGCAATTGAACAAGATGGTGGACATAATCGAATTGAGGTAGATCCTGTTATTGCTGCGAATGCTAAAAAAGCGCTAGATCGTATGCTTGAACAATCATAATGGCCAAATTAAATACCCCATAAAGGGGTATTTTTTTGTTTCTCACGAAAATAACGAATTTTGGGCTCATCTATTTTTACTGGAAAAGCTTTAATTTTAGGCGGACTTCATATACATGATGAGAGAAGCATAAGTTTTTTTGAAGATTAATGGCAAAACGCCTACACGAACATACACTATATGGACTTATGCCATAGGAGGGGAAACATGAAGATCCATATCGTACAGAAAGGGGATACTCTTTGGAAGATCGCCAAGAAGTACGGCGTGAACTTCGAAGAGCTGAAACAGCTGAATACTCAGCTCAGCAATCCTGATATGATTATGCCTGGTATGAAAATAAAAGTTCCGACAACAGGGGGAACAATAAAAAAAGAAGTGCCAATCACTGAGGCAAAAATCAATTGGGGGAGCAAAAAAGAGGCGCCAAAAAAAGAGCAACCGATCATAAAAGAAAAGGAAATGCCGCTTCCTGTGAAGGAGGAGCAAAAACCACTCCCTGTAAAAGAGGAACAAAAACCTTTACCAGTAAAAGAAATGCCAGCTCCGAAACCAATCATGGAGAAACCAAAACCGATACCGAAGCCGATGCCAAAACCAATTATGGAACAACCAAAACCAGTACCGAAGCCGATGCCAAAACCAATTATGGAACAACCAAAACCAGTACCGAAGCCAATGCCAAAACCGATCATGGAACAACCAAAACCAATACCGATGCCAATGCCAAAACCAATCATGGAGCAGCCGAAACCAGTACCAAAGCCATTGCCAAAAGAAACAGCTATTAAGCCATTTGCACCGAAGATGCCACAGATGATGATTCCTGAAGCAAATATGAATCATTATTATATGCAAAATATGGGAAATATGCCGTTGCCAGAGCAACAAATGCCAGCGCAAGTCACTGGGAAGAAGTCAGATTTTAACCCATCTGCACCAGTGTTTGGGGAAGAATCATCCTCAATCATTCCGATTAATCAAGGAGGTTTCGAAGATTCTATGATACCTTATCCACATAATTTCCCGACGTCACCAGGTTTCCAAGTTCAGCAGCACCAAGTAATGCCTGGTAGTGAAGGTTTTGATTCTTCTGCATTTGTTCCAATGCCAAATTTACCACCGCAACCGATTCAAGGCGCAGGGAAAATACCAAAGCAGATGCCATTTGCACCGGCACCAACGTATCCAATGATGCAGCCAACCCCGATCTCTCCGATGTTTCCAGGTTCTGGGGTGGGTGCGCCCTATGGATACCATCATCCGCAAATGCCACATGGAATGATGCCGCAAGTAGCAGGAGCCATGGATATGCAAATGCCATATGGAATGATGCCGCAAGTAGCAGGAGCCATGGATATGCAAATGCCGCATGGAATGATGCCGCAAGTAGCAGGAGCAATGGATATGCAAATGCCGCATGGAATGATGCCGCAAGTAGCAGGAGCCATGGATATGCAAATGCCGCATGGAATGATGCCGCAAGTAGCAGGAGCCATGGATATGCAAATGCCGCATGGAATGATGCCGCAAGTAGCAGGGGCCATGGATCAAATGCCGCATGTGGCAGGAGCGTGGGACCAAATGCCGCATGTGGCAGGAGCGATGGATCAAATGCCGCATGTGGCAGGAGCGTGGGACCAAATGCCGCATGTGGCAGGAGCGATGGATC